>DFBQ01000060.1:7978-34348 GCA_002367355.1 Deltaproteobacteria bacterium UBA3076
GCTTGATATGAAGGATGCCAAATTATCCTATCACTGATTTCTTTTCGAAAATAGCCCCATGAAAGAAAACATTTCCGAATTTCTCAAAAGCCATCCGTCACTTCAGCATCTGACTCATTCGGAGCTTCTGGATCTGGCCCGTTCCACCGAGCAGGAATATCTGGTTGGAGTCCTCTCCGGCATTATACAAGATGTTGAGGAAATTATTGAGATTGATTCCGGACTTGAAGAAAAGAAGATCCTTGAGATTGCCGCGGAAAAAATCGCAAATATTCTTAAGGCCGAAGCTGCATCCATAAGGCTCTTTGATCCCAAATCCCTGAGCATGACCTGCCTCGGCACACATCAAATTTCTGAGGCTGAATGTAAAATTGCCGTCCCTTTTGAGGACTCCATCTCAGGACGGGTGGTCCGGGAAAACAAAAGCATCGCTATATCGAGCTTCCTTGAGGATCCGCACTTTAAGATTAAAAGCATCGTGAAAGATAAAGGATTTCATTCCCTCTTGGCGGTCCCTCTTCAGATTCCAAAGTTTTTAGGTTCGGAAGGAGACGTTCTCGGCTCCCTTCAAATTTATTACAAAGAGGATAACCGGAAGTTTGATCCATTTGAGATCATTCATGCCGAGCTCCTGGCCCGCCGCGTAAGCTATGTCCTGGCCAAAAGGAAGATCCTGGCCTTACAGAGGCTGAATACGCACAAGGAGAAGATAGTAGACAGGATTTTTATTAAGTTGAGTAACCGGGAAGGGATCAAGTTGAAGGACCTGTTCATGGACCTGATCCCCACGCTTGAGCCATATCTGCAGGTCAAGAGCTGTTCTCTGTTTTCAGTGTCCAAGGATCAGAAGTTGATTCGTGTTGAGGCAGGGTATCCCCTGGACAAAACGTATCACCAGTTGGGCTACACCTTTACAGTGAGCCACCACCCGTACTTCCAAACCGTGATCCACGGGGCGCCGGAATACAGAGACCAGCCGTTTGAGCGGATCGATCCTGCCTATCTCTTGATCAAAGATCCTAAAAAAAGCCGGTTTACCAGCCCGGGTATGCGGAAATTTGTCCAAAGCCATCACATTTATTCCATCCTGATAATCCCTCTCAAGGTCAACGGGATCACTCGTTATCTGATGACCTTTTATACCACGGAACAGAAGTCGTCCTTTATGAACGAAGAGATTGATCTGCTGACCTTTTTTGGAAAAGAAGTCATGAAGGCCTTGCGGTTAGAGCTTTTGGACGACATCCTGCACGATTTCAAAAATCCGGCGATTGCTATCACAGGATTTGCCTCCAGGGCCAGGAATCTGATGGAATCAGAAGACCTTGAAGGGATACGGAACAAGTTGGTCAACTATCTGGACATCATCCTTAAGGAAACGGTCCGTATGCAGGATATGGCCCTGGCCATGAGATTGGAAGGTAGGGAAGAGGTTTTGGATCTCGGCGAGATCGCCGGAGAACGATTCCGGCTCAATGAGGAAGCCGTTCGGCAATCATGGCGCAAATACATTCGGATAGAGCCTCCGGAAATTGAAGCAGAGATATTGGTCTATTGTTCGCGTTTCGGTCTGGAACGAGTGCTGGACAATCTAATGAACAACGCTGTCAATGCAATCCCGAAACAGGGAGGCGCTCTGGCCATGCGCTGTTATATAGAGGAGACCATGGCCTGTCTCGAGATCAGAAATACAGGAGAGATACCAGAGGAAAAAATTGATCAGATCAAAAAAGGTGAAGTAAGTGGCCGTGGCTTAAACATCATTTATCGGTTTGTGCAAGGCAACCACGGAAAGATCCATATCCGGACCGAGGACGGTCAGACCGTAGTCATTGTCAAGCTACCGCTTTTTAAGTAAGAAGGCGCTGAATTCACGAAGAAAATCGTGGATTTCAACTCAAGGGTCCAGGGTTCAAAAGTTCAAGGTTTACCGAAAATCTGAACCATTAATTCGTGAGTTCTGAATATACTTGAGAATATAGAAGGCATAAGAATAGTACGAGACGAACACAGACTCGGGCCATCTGCCGAATCGGTAAATGGCCTTACAATGAATTTTTTCCCGCCATGTCGGCGGGAAAAAACGTCTGTGTCTGTCCGTGTGTGTCGAGTGAGCGCAGCGAGCGGGTGGCAAAATGCCCCGTCATGACTGTTTAAGTTTAAGGCCGGGCTCCTCCCGGATAAATATCTCAACCGGGTTTTCACGTTTTTTCTTTGGTAAATCAACTCCCTGTTTTCGAAGCTCTGTAACGATTTTCGAGACCTGTGCTTTGCTGATACCGAGTTCGTCTACGATTTCAGATGCGGTCAAGTTTGTGTAGTTCTTGTAGATGTGGCGTACATCATCTACTGTATATGGCCTGCTTTTAGCTCTTGTCATAATTCATTATCCTTTCCCAAGTTTTTTATCTATGAATCGGGGCATTGCTACAAATAATCGCACATTGGCCGGAGAAAGACAAGGCCCATCAAATTGTCGTTCAACAAACCAAGGCCAGTATAACAGAAACGAACGTTTTGCACCAATCCAAAAGCAGAAAATTCGCAGATCTTTTTTGTGGGATTCACAGGTGTTATATTTATGCCGTGCGGAATTGTTTTGAAAGATGTTCGATATTCATTAGTCCATCCGGTGCAAAAATAACTTAATGCTTATGACCCTTCCCCCTCTGAACCTTACTTTTTTTGCGTGAAGATGATCAGTTTTTCCGAAATAACACATGGCCATTTTCGTCCATGTCTATCAGGATATTGTCTCCCTCTTTGAAGGTCCCTTCGAGGATTTTAAGGGCCAGCGGATTCTCAATGTAGCGCTGAATGGCCCTCTTGAGAGGACGTGCTCCGTAAGTAAGATCATAGCCTACATCGGCTATCCATGTCTTTGTCTCTTTGCTCACGTCAATTTCGTAATTATGCTCCTGTAGACGGTTCTTGAGATAGCTGAGTTGGATATCCACAATACTTTGCAGGTGTTCCTTGCTGAGTGAGTGAAAGATGATCATGTCGTCCACACGGTTCAGGAACTCGGGTTTGAAGCGGAGACGAAGGGCGTCCATCATCCTGTGCTCTATCTCCTCCGGGTCCTTGATTTCCTGAATCAGGTCAGTGCCTATGTTGGAAGTCATGATAATTATGGTGTTACGGAAGTCTACAGTACGCCCCTTGCCGTCAGTAAGCCTTCCATCGTCCAGGATCTGGAGCAGTATATTGAATACGTCCGGATGGGCCTTTTCTATTTCGTCAAAAAGAATAACAGAATAGGGCTTGCGCCGTACGGCCTCTGTGAGATAGCCCCCTTCTTCATATCCCACATAGCCCGGAGGTGCACCGATTAACCTGGCGACTGAGTGTTTTTCCATATATTCGCTCATGTCCATACGAATTATGGCCTGCTCAGTATCGAACATAAATTCAGCCAGGGTCCTGGCCAGCTCTGTTTTCCCAACACCTGTCGGTCCGAGGAAAATAAAGGAGCCAATAGGCCGCGCACGGTCCTGCAGACCGGCCCTGGCCCTGCGGACTGCGTTTGATACCGCCTGTATGGCCTTTTCCTGGCCAACAACCCGTTGGCTCAGGCAATCTTCCATGTGGACCAGCTTTTCCCTCTCTCCCTCAAGGAGTTTGCTGACCGGTATTCCGGTCCACTTGGATATGATGTCCGCAATGTCGTCTGCGTCCACCTCCTCCTTGAGCATGCCGGTGCCATCCTTCTGAAGCTCCTCTATCCGATCCTGTTCCTCTTTCAGTTCCTTTTCAAGATTTGGGATCTCTCCGTAGAGGATTTCAGCCACCTTGTTCAGGTCACCCTGCCGCTGGAATCTCTCTGCGTCGATCCTGAGCTGATCTATACGTTCCTTGATATCACGGATTTTTTGAATAATCCCCTTTTCTTGCTGCCATCGGGCCTTGAGAGTATCGCTCTGCTCTCTGAGGTCGGCAAGATCCCGTTTGATTTTCTCTAATCTCTCTTGGGAAGCAGGATCGGTTTCTTTTTTCAGGGCCTCCTGTTCTATTTCAAGCTGCATGCTCCGGCGCTCCAGTTCGTCAATGTCCGCTGGAAGGCTGTCTATTTCGATTCTCAGCTTTGCTGCTGACTCGTCTATAAGATCAATGGCTTTGTCCGGGAGAAAGCGATCCGTGATATAGCGTTGAGACAGGGTGGATGCGGCAACTATAGATGAATCCCTTATCCGCACTCCGTGATGCACCTCGTACTTTTCTTTCAGCCCGCGGAGTATGGCAATGGTGTCTTCAACACTGGACTCATTCACCATCACTGGCTGAAAGCGTCTTTCGAGCGCCGCATCCTTTTCAATGTATTTGCGGTATTCGTCTATTGTAGTGGCACCGATGCAGTGGAGCTCTCCCCTGGCAAGGGCAGGTTTCAGCATGTTCGAGGCATCCATGGATCCCTGGGCCGCTCCGGCGCCCACCATGGTGTGGATTTCGTCTATGAACAGGATGACCTCGCCCTGCCGTTCTGCTACTTCTTTTAGGACTGCCTTCAGCCGTTCTTCAAATTCACCCCGGAACTTAGCCCCTGCGATCAAGGCCCCCATATCCAGGGCAATAATGCGCCGGTCCCTCAGTGTCTCAGGAATATCGCCGGAGACTATTCGTTGGGCCAGACCCTCTACTATCGCAGTCTTACCAACGCCGGGTTCACCTATGAGGACTGGGTTATTCTTGGTCCTTCGTGACAGTACCTGCAGGACCCTGCGAATTTCATCGTCGCGACCTATTACCGGGTCCAGCTTCCCGGATCTTGCAAAAGAGGTGAGGTCTCTTCCGTACTTTTCAAGTGCTTGATACTTTTCCTCAGGGTTGGGATCGGTTATTCTCTGGCTACCCCTTATGGATACCAGGGCCTGCAGGAAGGTATCCTTGTTGACCTCATGGCCTGTTAATGCCTGGCCGGCCTTTGTGTGGGATGCGTCGAGGATGGCAAGAACCAGGTGTTCCTGGCTGACATACTCATCCTTCATTTTATCCGCAATGGCAAATGCCTTTTCCAGTATCTGATTCAGCGTGGACGACATATAGATCTGCAGACCCGCTCCGCTCACTTGAGGGAGATTGTTTACAGCCCCATCCACTTCGGCTTCAATGGCCTGGATTTCAACTCCCATTTTCCTCAGAACCGATGGCACAATTCCCTCAGGCCGGGCCAGCAGTATCTTTAGCAGATGTTCGGGCTCGATTTGCTGATGCCCTTCGCTTTGGGCCAAGCTCTGGGCCTCCTGCAGGGCCTCTTGTGATTTTATTGTGAACTTTTCAAGTTGCATAATTTAAAATATCCTTAGAATTCAAAGATTTAAATTTATTGAGAGGTTACTTTTTATTCCAAATCAAGGTAAGAATCGGAGATTATGGTGTCAATAGACACACAATAACAATAACAATACCAAACCATATCAGAGGTCTATCATGTATATACCACACTCATTGCTCAAAGAACTCAAAAATGAATTTGTCCATTCAAAAAATCTCTTTTTGCAATTAAAAATACCCAGTCTGCTGCATTGCTTCGATTTCCTCGTCATTGCGACATACAATAAATGTTGAATTTTGAATTAAGCCTTCCAAGGGATTCTTCAAATGCTTCAAGGGCCCTCTGATTAAACAGCACAAAGCGAAGCAGCTTGATTTCAGGATGGGCCTGCAGAAAACCAATAACAGTACGAAGGGCCACAGAAGCTGCCTCTCCCAAGGGATATCCATAGGCCCCTGTGCTGATAGCAGGAAAGGCCACTGAACAGATCCCCTTTGCCAGGGCGACTTCCAGGCTTTTTCGATAGGCGCTTTCAAGCAGGCGCTCTGTGCTTGGATTCGGTCCCTTATAGACAGGTCCTACCGTATGGATCACATACTGGGCCTTGAGCTTATAGCCTTGGGTGATCACCGCGTCTCCTATGTCGCAGCCTCCAAGGGTTCGGCACTCGGCAAGCATCTCCGGTCCTGCTGCCCGGTGAATTGCACCATCCACACCACCTCCACCCATAAGCGTGCGATTGGCTGCATTTACTATAGCCTCGGTATCCTGCAGTGTGATATCCCCCTGTATCAACTCTATTACGGATGATCCGATTTTTACTTTCATGATGCTGCTTTCCTGTTATTCTGTGAAGCCTCTTGCAAAACCCAATTTATCTTATCCCAACGCAATTATTCACTTCCCTTCTGGCAGCCAGAGCCAGGGAGTGTGAACGTTTACATCCCAAATTCTAAACCAATTCACAGACCATTTCTCAGTACCGCACGCACTAACATTTGGGTCCACTTTATTCCTCTTTACATTTTTGGACGCAGAGGAAACACAAAGAAGTAAATTGTGAGGACTTCCCTCATTCATGGTTTTTTTAAGCGCATTGTTCCCTTTCTGCCCAATTATTTGGACCTATGCGGTCAAAAAACTACTCAA
This sequence comes from Deltaproteobacteria bacterium UBA3076, assembly GCA_002367355.1. Taxonomy (GTDB): domain Bacteria; phylum Desulfobacterota; class Dissulfuribacteria; order Dissulfuribacterales; family UBA3076; genus UBA3076. The sequence continues at coordinate 14,400 of DFBQ01000060.1, forward strand.
AATTAATCACGAAAACACGAAGGTACGAAAACACGAAACAAGACATAGAAATCAAGTTAACACCCTTCGGGCGGACTTGGAAAATTCCTATACTATCAAGTTACTGATATTCTTTTCGTGTTTTCGGTATTTCGTGCTTTCGTGATAATCCTTTTCTTTTTCGTGTGTTGCACAATCTGACATGTAACCGCAAGGTCGGGAGTTTTATTGCTTAAATGATTAAAGAAAAATGTGGCAGTAGTCGAAAGGTCATTATAGAGCGAGTTACTCTTCAATTCCTTTTTAAAAAATTGTTTATAAAAGACAGTTCATGAAATCAAAAACCCTGATATTCATTACCATCTATGCGATTTTATGGATATTTTTGTGCCCTCAAATCGCACAGACAGAGATCAATGACCGACAATACCTGCATATTCTTAAGGAATCAGGACAGCGCCAAAAAGCGTACGAAGGATACGAGAGCGCTATTGCCAAACATCCGGGATCAATTCTTTTTGATCTTGATTTTATTGAACTCCTTATTGACATGGAAAGGATTGATGAAGCATGGAATTGGCTGGAAAAGATTGAGCCGGAAGATATCAATACCCTGAGTGACAATGACAAAAGGCGCTTTTCGCTACTCAGGGCCCAGATTTTCATAAAAAAGGAGGAATTCAACAAGGCAATAACTGAAATTGAGCCCTTTGCGGATTCAAAGGATGATCAGCTTCTTATTGCGGATATCTACCTCTTGGGAGGACAGAGGAATGAGTCATTAAGGATTCTGGAAGAAGTAACACGATCACCTTATTATACGCCCTATGAAAAAGATCTTGCCCGAAAAAAAATAGGGGATATCAAAAGATACTATGCCTCACGGATTTCGGTGGATTCAGGGATTGTCGACTCAAAGACTTACGGATCCATCCCGTGGAGCACTATCTCCGGTGTGGTCCCCATAGGCCAAAATGGCCGATTTACCACATCATATCTATGGATGGACGGTGGACAACTTTTCTCTGTAGCTCTGGACTGCCTTCATAAAAGATTTCCTCCCACTGAATCCTATGAGCTACTGTTATCCATTACTGATGATGGCAATGAAGGTGTAAGCCTAAAGAAGACATTTTATCCAACAAAAAGATCTCAGGCAGAACTCAAAGGATTCTATAACCAGGTTGAAAGAGAAATTGCTGCGCTGATGGATGAATTCAGCCTGAAAAAGGGTGGTTCTTTCGGGGTTGACTATAAACTCTCGGATAAAATGACAGCATCTTCCAAATATGAGTACTCAGATTACCCTCAGGGTCATATGCATATATTTAACATCAGTGGCAGCTATGCTCAGAATTTATCTGTTGAAAGACCACTTCTGTATCACACGGTTGGTATGCTCGTAATTGAGGGGAGTGGAGATGAGGATTACATTGCCCATCATCTTTATATGCCCTCCTATACCTTAAATTTGAATTACCCTGTTTCAGGTAAGCATCCCGGACAGATCGACTTCAAAATAGGCATGGGCTACCTCTTTGGTATAGATAACGAAGGGTTCGCCTTTTCTCCGGGATGCCTTTTTGATTTCCGCCTTTTCAAAAAAGTTAATGTCAGGGGTGGTGCGGAGTATCGTCTCGATGCCGTTTCCGGCGAGGGGGAATGGAGGATCAATGGAGGATTTGATGTAATTTTTTAGGCTCATGGTCAAAATAATTATTATACATCAACGTTTAAATAATAGCTTTCGGTTGCGATATGAAACGGATAGATAATAAAATATTCATATTCTTTTCTGAGGTAATATTTTCTTATGGAGCGATAGGTCTTGCATATCACCTGGGTATCATCTCTGAATACCTCGCGTTCTTGTTAATGTCATTTTTGAGCCTCATATTTGCGCTCTATTACGGCATAAATGGTATAGCAGTTGCTGCCATCGGCACCATTGCGATTGTCTCTTTAATCACAAAAAGCGAAGTCCTTGTTTTTCTGTCCCGGCATTATATGGAAGCCTGTTTCTTCGTTTCGGGTCTTGTTCTGACCGGTATCGCAAGGACCACTATTGAGCAGAAGGTTACACGGACTGGTCTTGCCAATGAGGTCATACAACAGCGCATGGACAGACTCCTTGTAGAAGTCTCTGAAAAAAACCGGGGGTTACAGGATGTGCTTGAGCAGGTCTTGGCTGAGGTGGAATCTCCCAGGATTCTGTATCAGGCCATGCGAAGAATTGAGAATATAGATGATCACAAAGAGTTTTTGAACGAAATACTCCACGTCCTCTATACATACTGTCATGTGGAAAAGTCGGCCATATATAAGCCTTGTGAAAAAGGGAGCTTTAAAAGGGTCGTCTCCTTTGGTGCAACTTCTCTGCCTGAGGAAATGGAATGGAAAAGCGAGGAAATGCCGGAGATCGTGCGGGTCATGATACAGGAGAGGGAGATAATCATCCCAAAGAAAGTAGGCCACCGCCTCATTATGGCGGTTCCGATTCTCTCCGTTTCAGACGAGCTTTTATATGTCCTTATCATCGAGGAAATCCGATTCATCAATCTGTCTGAAAAACTCATAGGTCTCTTGAAGCTAATGGCCTTTTGGACAAGATATCTGCTGGAAAAGCGTCTCTATAGAGAAAAACTCAAACCTCTTAGTGCCTTTAATTCCGTTATTGTGTATCAGCCGTCCATTGCTCGAAAAGTGCTTGATAACAACATATCCCACCACAAGAAACACGGGCTTCCCTTTGCCCTCCTTCGGATAGAGGGCCCCATAGACGAAGAAGGCATGAGGATAATTGCCTCTGCCTTGAGAACCTATGATGATTTATTCATGCTTGATGAGAAAAAAGTGATCGTCTTTTTGTCCATGACCGATGAAAAGAAACTCCCTGTCATCATTGACAGATTAAAAGCTGTTGCACGACAATACACAATAGAATCTGCAGATAAAATAGGTTTTGAATGATCTATAATACATTGTCGTTATTATTATTATGTTGTTGGTGTATTACAGAAGTTGCAGTCTGTTTTACCCTCATAAACGGAATATCAGATTTCCCTGATCTGCTATCCTTTTTATGTGCTCACGGGCTCTCAGTCCTGCTGGTTTACCTGATAGTTGACGGATTGATAAAACACGACAACTCTCTTGGAAAAACAATGATTACCAGGGCATTCTTAAAGTTCCTGGTGTTTTTTGCCGTTATTCCTTTGATAGGACCGGTTGTTTCACTATTCATTGTTTTGTTTTTCCGCCTATACCCCCTATATCCTGTACGGACTGAGCAGTTTGAAAGATTGGACAAGGATATCCTTGTGGTATTGAAAAAAAAATATGAAGGTAGGACAATCCCGGCTTTAGAGGCGTTTCTTATTCGTGGAATTAGTGGAGATTATGCTCTTAGGCTAATATCGAGAATTGATGAGATGGAATGGACTGCCATGAAGTCAATAATTCTGCGGAATATTATAAGGATAGGTTCCCGTGAAAATGTGGTTCTCATGGCCATTGATATCCTCACAAAAAAGCTTGATCAGGTCCTTTCGAACATCACTGCCATGGAAACCGCAGGCAACACGGATGCAGAGACCATGCGCCGGCTTGCGAGCCTCTACCACGAAATCTATTACCTTGATCTGTGTGACTCTATCATGAAGCCCTTTTACCAGGAGAAGGCATGCGATTGGGCGATTCGTGCTTTTGACCAGGAAGATTCCGAAGAAAACGCTCTCTTATGTGTGAAATACCTCCTCGAGGCAGGAAAGACTTCAAAGGCAAAAGAAATTTATGAAACGATTCGAGTAAAAGGGGATTATTTCTTGCCAAGATGGATTGCTTATGAATTTGAGCTTTCGCTGGCATATGGGGAGCTTGATCCGTTTGACCTTATCTATCAGGCTTTTGAAAAGACTGAAGGCGTATATATTCCTACAAGAGTTAAAGAGGCGGCACGGACATGGAGAAGGGTTCTGACATCTGCTTGGTTGTAGAGGGTAGCTACCCGTACGTCACTGGCGGGGTCTCGTCCTGGCTTCAATGGCTCATGGAAAACATGAAGGACTTTACGTTTTCCATAGTGGCATTGATCGCAGAGGAGAAGGACAGTGGGAAACGAAAATACCGCTTTCCTAAAAATGTCGTATCTTATCAGGAATTTGTCTTATTTGATTTTGAAGAAATAGAAGAATGTCCTCGTTTAAAGCTCTCCGGAAAGGAATGGAAAAGGCTCTTTGACGACCTTTATGTGCTTATGAAGGATTGGCAGAAAGGGATACTTTCTGAGGAGAGTATTTCACTGATAAGGGACCTGGTTTCCAATGAAACTCCGGAGACATTCAGGAACTTCCTTGAGGATGAAACCGCATTTGCTCTCCTTACAAGGATCTATGAGGAAGTCAGGGGGGATGCGGGATTCCTGAAGTATTTCTATACCCACCGCAGTATCCATCTTATCCTCTTTCGAGTCCTTTCCATCTATTCGAAACTCCCCCATTCAAAGGTCTATCACTCTCCCGGCACGGGATATGGCGGCATGTTGGCCTGTCTGAAATCGGCCCTTGAAGGGACAAAATCGATTATTACAGAACATGGAATATACCTTCAGGAAAGAGAGATGGAACTTCTGAGGGCCGGTTGGCTGGAGGATCCTTACCTGAAAGACATGTGGATAGATTTTTTCTCGGCCATATGCAGGTGGCAATACAATTCCTGCGATCGGATCATCACGCTCTATCAAGGGAATAAGGACCTTGAGGTCGAATATGGAGCCAGGGCGGATAGGATCATGGTCGTGCCGAATGGGATCGAAGTGGAGCGATTCAAAGAAGCAAGGTGTGAGCGTTGTATGCAAGACCCCAGGATGGTCGGCTTTGTGGCAAGGGTGGATAATGTAAAAGATATCAAGACGTTCATTCAGGTAATGGCAATAGTCAAGAAGGAGTATCACAAGGTCGCGGCATGGATTGTCGGACCGACAGATAACCAGCCGGAGTACTACCGGGAATGCACTGAACTCCTCAACATGCTTGGCTTGAACGACACCATTACATTTACCGGAAGGGCGGATGTCCTTGAATATTATAAGAAAATGGACGTGCTCCTTTTGACGAGCATTAAAGAGGCCATGCCTCTTGTGGTGATGGAGGCCATGGCCTGCGGCATCCCCGTGGTTACTACAGCCGTGGGCGCATGCAGCGAGCTTGTGTATGGCGTTGATGACAGTATAGGGCATGCAGGGATTGTGGCAGGGATCAGGGATGTGCATGGAATTGCTACAGCTACTGTCAAGATATTGAAGGATAGGGAACTGGCCAACGATTTTGGAAGGAACGGGATAAAGAGAATAGAGCAGTTTTACAGGGAAGACTCGGTCATCAAACAATATTCAGACATATATCAGGAGGAACTCAGTGGCGGGAATCACATTCTTGCTTGAGAAACATATTAAACGGCCACACCTTGCCGGTTTTCTTATGATGGAAACCGAGCAGGCATGCCAGGCAGTCGGGCCATGGTTCATCACCATTTCCTGTCTGCTTCTGATGGGGCTCATAGTCTATCTTGCCACAGGCAGGCCCCCTACACAGTTCTATCTCATGATTACCTATACAACCGGGCTATCTTTGATTATTTCATCTCCTGTATATACATTACTCAGCCGTTTTCTGGCAGATGAAATATTTTCCAGAAGGACTGATTCCATTTTCAACGCCCTGATCGCCTCTTCCATCATTATGGGGCTCATCTCCATGTCCATTTCTTCTATTATTATCTTTTCTTTTTCTTTAGTCCCGGCTAATCAGAAAATTAGCTTCGTCATCCTTACGACTCTTCTCTCCCTCTTATGGTGCATTGTCAGTGTGATAAATTCCCTTGACAAGGACAGCCTTACCTTCTGGTTATTTCTTGCAGGCGCAGGCACAAGCATCGGCCTCCTTTTGCTCACAGGCACAACCGATGTTCAGGGGCTTACCCTTATTTTTATTGCAGGAATTGCCATTCCCCTTGCAGGCGGATATGCCTTTATCGTGAAGCTCTATCTGCGACGATCGGCAACAATGAACTGGGGATTCCTGAAGCGCCCCGATGCGTTTAAGACCGGACTGGCCTTCTTTTTGGTCAACCTGGGTTTTTGGATAGATAAGCCTATCTTCTGGTATTCAAGAAGTGCCGGCAGATCCTTTGATCCCTTCTTTCGGTATTCGCCTCAGTACGATTTTCCGTTTTTCGTGGCTATCAGCCTGATGATGATCGCCTCGTTCATAGTATATAAAGGAATAAAAAAGGAGATTAGAAACCCTTTCCGATCATTTATATTCAAGCTTATAAATAATTTTTCCTTTCAGGAATTATCCTTGGAAAAGGTTAATCTTGTCCAATCCGTAAAACACATTATCTTGCGGATTTTACTCGTCCATGGTGGTGTTGTTATGGTGGTGCTTTTCTTTGTATCCATAGCTGTTATTCCCCTTCCGTGGACAAATCCGTTTGTGTTTCATTATCTCATGATAGGTACCATATTTTTTGCCTTGTGGTTTTTTTGTATCCTTTTGATGCAATATCTGGATGATTATGATTCTATTTTGGGACTTGCCCTTGTCTTTCTTATATTGAATATTGTATGCACAGTTGTTTCCATAAGACTTGGCTGGGAATGTTACGGATTAGGCTTCATGGTATCGTGTATAGTTACCTCTCTTCTCTCTCTGATTGTGTTGAATTTAAAGCTTGGCAGGCTTGAGTATGGTGTCTTTAAGAAAGCCGTTCGACTTCCTTAATATCTTTGGGCTTGTTGTGATGCCCGTGGTGGGTTTTGAAATCACCTATCTCCCCTTTGTTGAGATCAACAAGGGGGATGATATCTATATCGTATCTCCATATGCAAAAATAAAGGGGGATAGGTCTCGTGCGTTTGCGTATATCTCCCTTTGTGAAATCGAAATGAACTCTGATTATCTTTCATCACTTCCTCCGCAAGTTATTTTGCAGAAGGTTACGGATTGGAGGGCATTTCTGGTAGATATCTCGTCTCCTGAATGGGACAATGTAATAAGAAAGGAAGTTGAGTTTTTAAGGTCAAAGGGATTTGAAAACGTCTTTGTGGATACTGTGGATGATGTGGAACTAATCGCAAATCTATTGCCCGAAAAAAGAGAGGCCGTTCATGCCAAAGCCGAAAGCCTTATTCGAATGATAAAAAAAAATATCCAGGGAAGGCTGATCATGAATCGGGGCTTCGGCATCTATGATAATGTAAAAAACAATATCTACGGCATACTGATAGAGTCTTTTTTTTATAAAAAGGACAGTTCGGGCTGGATCGAAAGGACAGACCCGGACATGGAGTGGTTGCGCAATAAAGTGGCGATGTTGAGAAGGGATGGAAAGATGATTCTTGCCCTGGATTATGCTCCGATGTCTGAAGATAATAAGCTTGAACTCAAAAACAAAGCAAAGCGCCTTGGTATCGCCTGGAGATGGGCAAGGGAGGACCTACACTAGATGTATTCAAGAAAGCATATCCTCCGGGCTGCCTTTTTTATCATTCTTGCGGGCATGTTGGTGACTGGTTATCTCCTCAAACCTACAGACGTGAGGATCGCCCATTACTATGAGTCGCTTTCCATGTACAAGGAAGCAATAGCAGCATATGAAAAGAGCCTGAAAGGGACAAATGATCAGGATTTCCAGAAAGAGATATTGATCAGGATTTCCATTCTCTGTCGCTATGTCGGAGACGATGAAAAATTCTTGATCACTGTAAAGCGTCTTTTGGAACTGGAATATAATGATCCCAAGCTCATGAAGGACGGAATGGATGTGGCCCTTTACTTATGGGATTCTGATCAGGCAAACAAGAAAAGACAGGACGACGTGGTCCTCTTTGCAACGGAAAGCGGCAACCGGAATTTTCTGATGGATTTCCTCTTGGGAAACCACAGGGTCGGCGAGGCACTCACCCTGTATGATGAAGCATATTATTCAGGAAATTTCACCGAAGAACAAATGAAAAAAGCTATCACCGTCTCAAGGTGGACAGGTGACATTCAGACGAGGAAGAGGTGGCTTGAGCGGGCTGTGGATGTTATTCCGGACGACGCGGAACTGACGAGAGAACTCTTCATAGTCAGCGTGGCTTCCGGCGATGAAGAGACAGCCCTACATATAGCTTCGAAGATGAAGCCAAAGAACCTTGAGGATTTTTTTTCCCTGGCCGACCTCTACGAAAAAGTTGGGGATAAGAAAAGGGCCAAAGCATTTTACGCAAAGGCAGAGGCCATCTGTGTTCAAAAACTCGCTGCAATTAAGGATAAGACAAGCGACCAGAGCAAAAAGCTCCTGACTGAACTTGTCTATCTTTATTGGAAAAACGGCAAGTTCGAGCGAGTTGTGGATACTGTTGAAGACCTTCATGCCTTGGGCTACAAAGACAAGAAGCTGATGGATGACGCGCTCAACGCATCTCTCCATCTCTGGCGCGAGAACCCGGATAACAAGGAGAATCAGCAAAGGGTCATAAGGATTGCCGGGAATATGGGCAAAAAAGACTTTCTGCCCAATTTCTATGTCTGGAACAAGAGGTATTCCGATGCCCTGAAGATATACGAAAAGAAATGGCAAAAGAAAAAACTTTCTACAGATGGTCTGAGGATAGCTATGGAAATAGCAGGCTTGCAGAGTGATCGAGCCGTGCAAAAAAGGTGGTTTAAAAGAGGAGCGGAGGGATTATCGCATGACTTGAAGGACAAAGGACTGATGGATGACGCGCTCAACGCATCTCTCCATCTCTGGCGCGAGAACCCGGATAACAAGGAGAATCAGGAAAGGGTCATAAGGATTGCCGGGAATATGGGCAAAAAAGACTTTCTTCTCGATTTTTATGTCTGGAACAAGAGGTATTCCGATGCCCTGAAGATATATGAAAAGAGATGGCAAAAGGACGAGCTGGCACCAAAAGAATTGAAAAGAGCCGTAGATATCTCATGTTGGCAGAATGATCGGGCTTTGCAGAAAAAGTGGCTTAAAAGAGGGGCTGCAGAACTTACAGACCCGGAAATTACGCGTAAATTGGCAAATATGTACTTGGATGATCAGGAATATCAATTAGCCAAAGAACTTTATATCAGGCTTGAGGAGATAGAGCCCTCTAATAAGGAATATCTTGCAGAACTGGCGTACATATCCGAAGTAGAAGGAGATTATCGTACTGCCTATGATCTTTATAAAAAGGCTTACAGCGAGACAAAAAAGAAGACTTATCTGCAAAGTATGGTGTCCTGCGCATATCATTTGGAGCAGAGTACTTATGAAGATTCATTACGAGAACTGGCCGGACTTAATCCCACAGAAGAGAATCTGTTTAGACTTGCATCCTTTTGCCTTTACGTGAAGAAAGATTATAAAGAGGCTAATGAGGTACTTGAAAAGATGGTCCATGATTGGCCGCTTCTGAAATATCAGGTCCTGCTTTCCTATTCATTCTTTAAGCTCGCTGACAATTCAACAGCAATCGATCTCTTAAAACGGATTCCACTGGAGTTTCAGCAACCCTGGGGCATACAGCTTCTATCAAAACACTATCAGGAACAGGGAAAATGGAACGAGGCCATAGATGTAATCAAAGGCTACATCAAGTTTCATCCCGAGGATACGGACACACTATTGTGTCTTGCTTATATCTACAAACGGCTGAATTGGAAGAATGAATACCAGGAACTCATTCAATCTCTGTTGCCTTCTGAAGGGATGGAGCGGATGAACGAACAGCACCTGCAGAAATTGCCTGACAGTCGTTCCCAAACGGCTTATCCCCTATCACTAGCGACATAAGCGCTTGATTAACACAAGTTCCCTCCCTTTTTGTGATGGATGGTTAGGGCGGGGATAAAAAAAATTGTCGGGGTCTGTATTGGTGAGGACACTCTTTTCGTTTTTCATGCCTTGTGGCCTGCCTCTTCTGGCAGCAGCGATCTTTGTTTATACGGGGATCGCGGCGCAATCCCTTTCTGCGATCATGCTTATCTATCCCTGGATAGTTTTCGGCGGGGGCATATTGCTGGCCTGGCGCTTCAACAAAAGCAGGCTGGTCTTTGCCATTCTTATTCTGGCTCTTGCCGACCGATCCTTGCAGTTCTTTGCCGATAGCAGTATATTTTCAGTTCGTATAGTTGATATTGTCTTCGATGCTGTCGGCCTTCTGGTTCCTCTGAATCTTGCCGCATTCTCTCTGATAAAGGAAATGGGGGTTCTGAGCATACGCGGCATGTTGCGCTTGGGCCTGATCCTTTTGCAACCGCTTTGCATTGTCCTCATTTGCCGCGGGTACCCTGATCTTGACATTGCCGGCTATCTTGGACATTCATTTGTCAAGGCCCCTGCTCTTGCCCGTATTTCCCTGACACAGCCGGCTTTGCTGGCTTTTATCGCGGCGTTTCTTTTTCTTACGGTTCGCTATATCTTCCATCGGGACACCGTTGCCAGCGCCTTTTTCTGGACACTGGTCTCAGTGTTTATTGCTCTGGGATTCGAAAAGCTCAGACCATTATCTCCGGTTTTTTTCGCAACCGGAGGGCTCGTGCTGGCAATCTCTGTTATTGAGACCTCTTACAGTATGGCATACCATGACGCGTTGACCGGGCTACCGAGCAGAAGGGCCTTGAAAGAAGCCCTTCTTAAGCTGAACGGCCGGTATACAGTTGCCATGGTCGACATAGACCACTTCAAGAAGTTCAACGACCGGTATGGGCATGATGTGGGAGATCAGGTCTTGTGTATGGTCGCCTCGAAGCTTGCGAGGGTGACGGGCGGTGGCAAGGGCTTTCGTTACGGCGGAGAAGAATTCACCGTGATTTTTCCTTGCTCATTGCTGGATGTTATCCCCCACGTGGAAAGATTGAGAAAGACGATTGAGACCTCGAAATTCTTTTTTCGCGAATATAACCGGCCCGAAAAGAAACCGGAGAAAACTAAGACAATCAAGGGACCTCAAAGAAGTGTGTCCGTAACCGTCAGTATTGGCGTGGCCGAACGAGACAATCGTCACAACACCTCGCGGGAAGTAATCAAAGCGGCGGACAAAGCCTTGTACCGCGCCAAGAGCGGCGGACGCAACAAGGTCAGCACCTAAACGGTAAAATCTTCCTGCGCTACACCTCGCAACCGCTGACGCTCCTCGCAATGGCACGAAAAAAGGACTGCGCCTGAGAAATATGGAGACATATGTCCATTTCGTTCATACGTCAGCACCGAGAAGCTCGACTGGTTCTTGACAATAATAATTGTCGGAATATAATTGCGTTTTTAACCGGTGGGCCCATAGCTCAGTTGGTCAGAGCCACCGGCTCATAACCGGTTGGTCCCAGGTTCGAATCCTGGTGGGCCCATTTATAATAAATGCGAGGATAGTAAAAATTCTGACTGAATACGGTATTGAATCAAAATCATCTCAGACTGGACAATCTGCAATGCAGAAGGTGCAACTCCATTATGTTGCACCTTTTTTCGTCTTGAGTGCCTCAAACAGAATCAAAAAGTGGGATAACCACCATGACTCCGACTGTATGTGAGATATGGAATGTTCTTAGCAAGTGGGCACCTCCTGAACTAGCAGAATCGTGGGATAATACAGGGTTGCAGGTTGGAGACCCGGATGCGCCTGTTCAAAGACTGATGGTCGCTCTTGATGCTACAGAAAATGTATTAGAGGCAGCCTCTGAGCAAAAGGCCGAGATGGTATTAACACACCATCCTTTACTGTTTCGGCCCGTAAGCTCACTTGACATCTCAAAACAACTTCCCCGCCTTCTGGCGGGTTTTTTGCGCAAAAAAATAGCCCTTGCAGCAGCCCACACCAACCTGGACTCGACTGTTGGCGGCGTTAGCGACCTACTGGCCATTGCACTTGGTCTTTCTGACGTAAAACCTCTCCACACATCTGAACCCAACCCGCCATCAGTGGGACTGGGAAGAATCGGCAACCTCCCCTATTGCTGTAAATTATCCGAGATAATGCTCAAGGTCTCAAGCATGTTAAGAAATCCGGGCCTTTTAGTAGTAGGTCACCCTGAGCAAATGATTACCAGGGTAGCTCTTTGCGGAGGTTCCGGATCCGACCTTTGGCCTATGGCTGTAGATGAAGATGCCGACCTCTTTCTGAGTGCTGAGATCAAGCACCACATTGCCAGGGAAGCGGAACAGATGGGAAAGGCCATCATAGACGCAGGACATTTTTACACGGAATGGCCTGTAGTACCGGCCATGGCTGAATATATGAAACAGCAGGCATCAGATGAGGGATGGGATTTAAAAGTAGATATTTTTGACGATGAAAGATCCCCATTCGGGCTCTGGATAAATAAAAATGTGAAAACCGGCGAGTTTGTGCCTGGTGCAAGGCCCTTGCTCTCTATAAATACTTCCTTTTTTTAGACAAGGAGCAAAAATTGAAACCAGAACTTGCAATTCTAGTAAGATTACAAGGTATTGATCTCGAACTTCACAAGATAAATGAGGAAAAGTCCTCTGCTCCAAAGCATCTTGAAGACCTTCAAGAGCACCTTTCATCCAAAGAGGCGGAACTCAATGAACTCAATGAACGCATAACTGAAATTCAAAAAAGGAAAGTTGACGTAGAGGATGAATTTGAGTTGGAGAATGTGCGTTTTGGAAAATCTCAGAAAAAGCTCTTTTCGTTAAAGACCGATAGGGAATATCAGGCACTGCAAAAAGAAATTAACGAAATAAAGAAGGCCAACACGGCCAGGGAGGACGAAATTCTGGCCATCATGGAGGAAACCAGCTCTCTGGAGGAAGAAATCAAAGAAAAAATGAAACAGGTCAAGCAGTATCGCAAGGAAATAAGGGCAGAGAAAAAACGCATCAAAGAATTAGAGGCCAGGTTAGACGCCAAGACTGTCGCCTTAACTGAGGAGAGACAGACTGTATCCAAAGATATAAGCCCGGAGCTGTTATCCAAATATAACTTCCTCAAAGACAGGAGGGCCTGTGTTGCCGTAGCAGCAGTGACTGATGGTGTCTGTTCTGCATGTAACATGAATATTCCTCCGCAACTCTATAATGAATTGCTAAGAGATGAAAAAATCTTAACTTGTCCTTCTTGTCAGCGTCTGATATATGCTTTAGAAGTAAGTTAAAGGGCATCCTTCATTCACCGGTTTACACTTTTTTCGAAAAAGCGTATATTATCGAATTGAATGCCGATGTCGAAATTGGAAATTCGAAATTCGAAATTAGGTAACGCATTTATATCTTTGTGTTTTTCCCAATTTCAAATTTCGAGTTTCAAATTTCACTGCCAAAACACAAGATCAACAAAGTGTAAACTACTTTTGACTTGTCGTGAAGGATGCCAATTAAAATATATTATTTGCCGGCGGAGACGGCCGGTGATCGCCGGGCAATATTTTTGCCTGGAGGAAAGTCCGGGCTCCACAGGGCAGGGTGGTCCGTAACGCGGACCGGGGGCGACCCCAGGGAAAGTGCCACAGAAAATATACCGCCGGGCCTTTGCCCGGTAAGGGTGAAAAGGTGAGGTAAGAGCTCACCAGCTGCTACGGTGACGTTGCAGGCTTGGTAAACCCCACCCGGAGCAAGACCAAATAGAGGAGCGCCTGAGAGTGGCCCGCTCGAAGCTCCCGGGTAGGTTGCGTGAGGTGTCGAGCAATCGACATCCCAGATGAATGATCACCACCTTGGATCGCACAAGGGGAACAGAACCCGGCTTATGACCGTCTCCACCGGCTCTTTTATTGATGCTTGTTGATTGTTGATTTGTGGAAGTCGCTACGTTCTGATGCTGGGAAATTGAAAGTGTACAATTTCAGTAATCTTCAATATTCAATTTTTTCATCTGGATATTTCATATAAGGAAATGGGCACCATATATGGTAAGCCATGTGTGAGATAAGGGAGTTCACTAATAATATTCTACCCAACACAAATGAGACCCGCCCGTCGATACTGTGGTCTTTCTGTAGAAACGGGTAGTTTTATTTCAGTGAAGTCCCTAACCGCAATATATAGCGGCGTTAAGAGCAGATAATGGCTTATATGAAATATCCAGTTTTTCATGCTTCTACTTGACAAATGAAAGATAAAAAGGCCTCAAAGGCCGTCACACTCGCTGATCTGCAAAATAAAAAGGCCTCAGGTGAAAAAATCACCATGCTTACGGCCTATGATTACAGTATGGCCAGAGCAATAGATGAAGCCGGTTTGGACATAGTTCTGGTGGGTGATTCTCTGGGCATGGTGGCCCTTGGTTATGACTCCACAGTGCCGGTCACTATGGAGGAAATGATCCACCACTGCAGCGCTGTCCGGCGAGGAGTTAATAGAGCGCTGCTGATTGGAGACATGCCTTATCTGTCATACCAGGTCTCCAAAAATGAGGCTGTGAGAAACGCAGGCCTGTTTCTTAAGAAAGCCGGATGTCACGGCGTCAAGCTGGAAGGCGGCTCTGACATGGCACCTACCATTGAGAGAATTGTCAAGGCGGGCATTTCTGTCATGGGCCATATAGGCCTTACTCCCCAAACAGCAATAGCGCTTGGTGGATACAAAGTACAGGGCAGAGACCTGGAGTCGGCAAGAAAGCTACTTGAAGATGCCGAGGCAGTGGCTGATGCAGGGGCCTTTTCAGTTGTCTTGGAGTGCATTCCGTCTGCTCTTGCAAAAATAATTACCGAGATAGTCCCCATCCCTACCATAGGTATCGGAGCAGGCCCATACTGCGATGGCCAGGTCCTTGTAACTAACGACCTGCTCGGGCTTTTTGAAAAATTTACACCGAGCTTTGTAAAGCGCTATGCAAATCTCGCCCCGAAGATTAGGGAAGCCTTAGACGACTTCATTGATGAAGTAACAAACGGAGCATTCCCCGGGCCGGAGCACAGCTTCGGAGGTGGCGAGGAGCTTTTGGAAGAGCTTAAGACTGAAAACAAGTAATTTATTATAATTCTCTCGGCCCCACTGCCACATTTCCTCCTTATTTTACCATTTGGTAAATACCAGCAGCGAAAAACAGATCTTTTATGCCACCGCTTGCTACGCATAATACAATAGTCAAGTCATGGGCAGGATTGTCGGCCTTGTGCTCGGCGGATCAAAAAATTCCATCTCCAATCCGCTGGAATGCGTACTACCTTTCCGGATTTGTTCCTAAAAAGCAGATAGCCTTTTTTGTATCCATAAAGGAATAAATCCCTGGTAATAGCCACGTCCTTATTGCAATATTCGAGGATTTCCTTGATCTTCCCCTGCTTCCACCACGTAAGGGCCTGCATACCATCAGCAGTCTTCTGTGTACCAAGAGTTACGCCTGCCAGGTGATCCAGGGAAAGCCTGTAGCCGAGTCTTCTGTAAATATCTTCCAAAATATCCAGGGTGGGTAGGCTCCCGAAATCCAGATCGCTGTAAGCAGAGAGCACCTTGTAATCAAAACGTTTCAGATTGAAGCCTATAATCAGAGGCAATTCAGACAAGCGCTCAATCAACTCGGGGATATCAGGTTCCCGGAATTCCAGAAAGGCGTCCCTCTCGGAGTCAAATAGAACAGCACAGCTCACCCTCATCAGATCCGCCCTGTGCCACCCTCCGACCTCCTGAGCGGAAAGCTGTGTCTCAAGGTCAAAGACACCAAATCGGTGAATTGAACCAGGAGCTTTTTCGAGCTTTTGCCTCTTGTCTTTCGCCCCTTGACCCTTTTCCTTCTTCCCCTTGCCCCATGCTCCCTGCTCCCTGCCATCTGCCCTGCTTTCTATAATACCCCTTAGCACAAAGATGGCGGCTCTCTTGTCTATTGGCCGGTTGCCGGAGCCGCACTTGGGGGAATGCACACAGGAAGGACACCCCGACTCACAGGGGCAACTCTCAATGACCTTCAGGGTCTTCTGTAAAAGCTCCTCTGCCTTCTTAAAGGCCTGGCGGCTGAGGCCTACTCCCCCTGGTACCCCATCGTAAACAAAGACCGCGGCTTTGCAAACCTGCGGGTGATAAGGAGTGGATATGCCGCCAAGGTCGTTTCTATCAGTCAGGACCAGAAGTGGTAATATTCCAATAGCAGCGTGTTCAAGGGCATGAATTCCACCCATGAAATGCATGTAGGCCTTTTCTGTTGCCTTTTGGACCTCACTTGGAATCTCTACCCAGAAACCCTCTGTCTCAAAGACCTGGGGCGGAAGATCCAGAGATACAATGTTCAAGAGACGCTGTCCCCTTACATGCCTTCTCTCATAACCGATGATCCGGTCTGTGATCCTGAGTCGTCCAAGATACAGACTGGTCCCATACACTCCCTTTTCCCCGAATACCTCCAGTATCTCAGTGGTCTTATTGCCTCTTACCCGTGTAAAATAATCCACTTTGGCGGGTGACACCTCTACGGTGCGGGTCTCAATGTCAAGCCTGTCAACCACGTAGCTTTCACCCCTGTGCAGATAAACCGCGCCGGGATGAGTCTCACGACAGGCCCTGAACCCGTCAATCGCCCCTATGGTGCGGCCGTCATTCCTCGATACTATCTGAAAAGTCTGACCAACCCCCCTCAGATTAATAGCCCTTTGGGGATATTTGCGGGCAGAATAGAACTCTTTTCCATTTTCGCTCCTCAGGAGTTCTCCCCTGGACTCAAGTTTAGAGATGGCCTTTGCAACCTCTCTTTCCTTGAGCCAGGATTCATCTGTTCGTATTGTGACCTCTGATGCGGCACATACAAGGTGCCTGCTCATAATCACGGGATTCTCAGGATTCAATACCGCAGATTCAGGAGGCCGTTTGAGAAAATCTTCGGGATTTCGCATAAAGTACTGGTCAAGTGCATCCTCCTGGGCAATGAGCACAAGGGCTGAATCCTGCAGGCTGCGCCCTACCCTGCCGCCCCTTTGCCATGTGGCCATGACTGTGCCCGGATAGCCAACGAGCAAACAAAGATCCAGCGAGCCAATGTCAATACCCAGCTCAAGCGCACTCGTTGAGATCACTGCCAGGAGTTCGCCGCTTGAGAGCTTCCTTTCAATCTCTCTCCTCTCCTCCGGCAGATAACCGGCCCTGTATGCACTTATGCGCCCGGCCATAGAACCTGCCCTCTGGCTTACCCAGATATTGATCAGCTCGGCAAGCTTCCTGGACTGGGTATAGACTGTGGTTCTCAGGCCACGGTGAAGGGCAGCCCGGAGCAGTTTAATTGCGGTCTGTGCAGCCCCATCTTCAGGATTAATGAAAATTACATGTTTCCTGCCATGAGGGGCACTGTTTTTGGTCACAGCCTGCACATTAAGCCCGGACAGCTTGGAAGTAAGCTCGGAAGGATTGCCGACTGTGGCGGAGCAAAACACCAAGATGGGACTGACTCCGTAATGGGCGCAGACCCTGTTCATCCTGCGAAAAACCCAGGCCATGTGGGAGCCCATGACACCCTTGTATGTGTGAACTTCGTCTATTACCACGTGTGTAAGGCCCTGCCAGAATGTGGCCCACTTTTCATGATGGGCCAGAAGAGAGAGGTGAAGCATCTCCGGATTGGTTAAAAGCACATTTGGGGCCAGTTCCCTTAATCGCTTCCTTTTCCAGGCAGAAGTATCTCCATCGTAAGTGGCACTGGTAGGGGCCCGCTCCTTGTCAAGGCAGGCAGTCAATTCCCTGAATGCCCTCATCTGATCCTGGGCAAGGGCCTTTAGCGGAAATAAGTATAGGGCGCGGCTTAATGGATCTTCCAGGATCTGTTCTATCACCGGAAGGCTATATACCAGGGTCTTTCCGCTGGCTGTCGGTGTGGATACCACTACATGCCGGCCGGAGCGTACAAGGTCAATAGCCGAGATCTGGTGGGAATACAGGCGGGAGATGCCGCTGCCTTCAAAAAGCACTTGCATCTCATCGGACCAAGGCCTTGCAGGACTGTTGAAATAGGCCTCTGTGGCAGCAACTTCCTTGTGAAATACCACTTGGCGTCCCAGTACGGGAGATGCCTTGAGGGACCTGACGTACTCTCCTATTCTGTTTTTGCACTTCATGCTATGTATAAAGAGGGACGGTCTCCATAAGCGCTAAGTTGTTTTGTAAACGTTCACAGGTTACATTGAAAAATGAACATCGAACGTCGAATGAAAAACGAATATCCAATACCGAACATTCAACGGCTATTTCTGTTTCTTTTCAGCCGTTTTGATACAGAGGGGAGCAGCCTTTCTTCCAGGTCATAAGTCTGTTTCTTCATCTTTTCCCATTCAACATTCGATGTTGGACGTTCGATGTTCGATGTTCATTAGTGCATCCGGTGCAAAAATAACTTAGCGCTTATGGGACTGTCTCCCTGGCAACTCTCCCCCTTGCAAGCAATAGAGAAGAGAACTATCATTTTCGCAGCACTATACACCATGACACAAAGAATTGTCTCTCTGCGTTCTCTGCGTTCTGCGGTGAACGCTAAAAAGAGGTAAAACCAATGATCATAATCTTAAAGCCTGGTATCGGCCCCGATAGCACTGAAATGTCCCAAATAATGAACTACGTTCATCAATTTCCAGATATCAAGCCCAGGATTTCAGATGTTAAGGGCGCCATCCGGATAATAACGGAAGTTTACTTGATTGGTCCTACTCATGACATACCTTCTGAGACCCTGGAGCGTATGCCTGGTGTGGAAAAAGTAATAAGAGTCTCAAATAAATATCGCTTGATAGGCCGACATGGCGGACAGTTAGGTCAGATCGGCTTTGAGTATAATGGAATTGCATTTAACCAGGACTGCCTTCATATCTTCATCGGACTCTGTGCTGTAGATACCCCTGAGCACGTAGAAATAATCTTCAGGAAACTTCAGAGACTGAATATTACTACCGCCCGCATGGGCGCCTACAAACCCCGAACCAGCCCTTATGACTTCCAGGGTCATGGGAAATCATGTCTGCCCTGGGTCTTTGAGCTTGCCGGGAAATACGGAATAAAGGTGGTGGCCATGGAGGTACTCAGGGCCATACATATTGAAGAAATCAAGGACGCCCTGGAACAGGCCGGACGTCCCACAGGAGTGATGCTGCAGACAGGTACAAGAAATGCCCAGAACTTTGAGCTTCTCAAGGCAGTGGGATCTCAGCATGAATTCCCTGTATTGTACAAACGGGGTATGGGACTCAGCCTGGAAGAGTCATTAAACGCCTGCGAGTATATTGCCAGTGAGGGAAACCGTAACATCGTAATATGTTTGCGGGGAATTAAAACCAGAATGGGAGAACCCCATCGTAACCTTGTGGACTTTACCCATGTTCCGGTTGTGAAGAGACTGACCAGACTCCCTGTATGTATTGACCCGACCCATTCCGTCGGCTCTAAGGATCGCGCACCTGACGGCCTGCTCGACATCTTTCACGCTACGGCCCAAGGCGTGATCGCCGGAGCAAACATGATTCTGGTGGAGTGCCATCCCAGGCCGGAAGTTGCCCTGTGCGACGGACCACAGGCCCTTACAATGCAGGAGATAGATCACTTCATTGCAGACGTAGAAATTGTGCGGCGTGCTTACGAGGAAAGAAAGGCCTTGGTGGCCAGAATAGTGCCTAAAGTGAACCTGTGTAATCCGGCGAAAACCGGCCACCAAATCTGAATATGCCCAATAGCTTATTGTTTACCTCATTCTAACTGACAGCACGCCCACTTGTCTGATTGAGTCGTAGCAGAATCGGATCTGTAAATTCAACACCTGTTGCTGGCTCATTCTCACCAAAAAAAGTCCAGCATATCCCCGTTTTTATCATATACCAAACGTATTGTTTCCCCACTTGCAGCTTTTACTTCCGTTCGACGTAATTTCAAATCGCTCATTTTCTCACCTTTTCGGCACAATATACTTTGCCCAGCCCGTAACCACAAAATTATGTAACTTCTCAATAAGTCCGGGCAAATCATATTTTGCGACTATCCACTTCACTCGTCAGTCATAAGTTTCTCAA
>DFBQ01000179.1:0-1598 GCA_002367355.1 Deltaproteobacteria bacterium UBA3076
ATAAACCGCTTCGGGATTGGAAGCAGGGGTATCTCCTTCCAGCAGGTCTATTTTATTATAGACCAGTATCCTTGGAGTTGTTAACAGGTCCATTTCTTTCAGAATTTGTTCGACAGCCATTATCTCCATTTTTTTATACGGGCTGGTTGCGTCAACCACGTGTAAGAAAAAATGCGCGTCTTCCAGTTCTTCCATAGTGGCCTTAAATGCCACCCGGAGGTCTTTTGGCATATGTCGAATAAAGCCGACAGTATCTGCCAGCAGCACATCTCTTGCCCCGGGGAGGGCAATGCGTCGTGTTGTTGGATCAAGGGTTGCAAAGAGTCGATCTTCAGCGAAGACTTTGCTGCCGGTGAGTCGATTGAGAAGAGTGGATTTGCCTGCATTGGTGTAGCCTATAATTGAAATTACAGGGAGGGCTTCCTTGGTCCTGTGCTTTCTTCTCTCCCTTCTTCCCCTGGAAAGGCCCTTTAGTTCCCGCTCAAGAGAGCTGATTCGCTGCTTTACTCTCCTGCGATCCTCTTCCAGTTTGGTTTCACCAGGGCCTCTTCCTCCAATGCCGCCCATAAGCCTTGACATGGCAGTCCCTCGACCCAGGAGCCTGGGGAGCAGGTAGCGGAGCTGCGCTAGTTCCACCTGGATTTTTCCCTCTTTGCTTTGGGCCCTTCTTGCAAAGATGTCCAGGATCAGTTGAGTGCGGTCTATGATTTTGAGATCTACCATCCTGGCAATGTTGTTTAATTGTATGGCCCTGAGGTTCTGGTCAAAGATCACCATGGTGGCCCCGAGATAAAGGCCCTTCATCAGGATTTCCCTCAGCTTTCCTTTACCGAGCAGGTGTGCGGGATTATAGCGAGGAACACGCTGCCAGATCTTTTCCAGCACCTCTACATTGGATGAGCGGGCAAGTTCCGCGAGTTCTGCAAGAGATCGCTCTGCCTCAAAGCGGGGGTGTTGGCTTGCGTGTACCAGAATCGCACGCTCTTCCGTCTTCCTGGGGGACAGTCCGCCCTGAGATTTCTGTATTTCTGTTTCAAGTCCTTGAATAAAGTCTCCAAAAGGCAGGTCAACAGCGCTGGGATGCCGGAAAGTAAGTATTTTCCAATGCTGGTTTTCTGGGTTGGGGGGCAGAAGGTGGGCAAAACACACTTGGCCCGGCAGGTTGTCTTTAACCTCAATAGTTACCATGGCATCCAATCGCAGCAGGGCGAGATCCGAGAGGTCCTCGGTATTTATTCCCTCTTTTTTATTAAAATGGGTATGAATGCACCGTAAACCCTTTAGGCGGCCAAGCCCCCTGCGGTAAAAGCTTATATCTGGTATCAATATACTGTGATGATCACCAAGGATGACGTGGCGTATTATACCTTTTCGGTTTACTATGACCCCGACCTGTCTGGCCATAGGGCCGGAGATCTCAGTCAAGGTCCTTGCTATTTCAGGGGTTAACAGCTTGTCAGGGGGTATTTTTCTGCGGAAGAGGCGCTCAAGGCCCCGGCGCTCGGAATGTGTCAGGCCTTTTATATTTCCGGAAACTTTTGCTATGGCTTAATCCTCCTGAATTCGATTATAGTATAAATTGAGCGATTAGCTGTTAG
>DFBQ01000179.1:1685-7755 GCA_002367355.1 Deltaproteobacteria bacterium UBA3076
AACAGCTAATCGCTAACAGCTAATCGCTAACCGCTAAGGGCTAATAGCTCAAATATAGTATAAAGTTAGTTTCATGTAAAAATAATGAAAAAATCACGGTTACAAAAAACCAAGATAATATGTATAGCTAACCAGAAAGGTGGCGTTGGCAAGACCACAACTGCGGTAAATCTGGCAGCAGGTCTGGCCATTCTCAAGAGGTCTATATTGCTTGTAGATTGCGATGCCCAGGGAAACGCTTCCAGCGGTCTCGGAATTGCCCAAAAGGGGCTGGATAGACACCTCTACCACGCCATACTTGGTTTGGCCGGCACGGCCGAAGTGATACAGCCTACATCTGTTGCCAATCTTTCCATTATTCCTTCAAATATGGATCTGGTGGGGATAGAGGTGGATCTGGCAGGACGTAAAAACAGGGAGGGCATACTGAAGGAACTTTTAGCTCCTTTGAGTTCCTTTGATTATATAATATTGGACTGTCCCCCCTCTCTGGGGCTGATAACCATAAATGCCCTGAGCGCTTCCAATTCCGTAATTATTCCCATGCAATGTGAATATTATGCCCTTGAGGGCTTGAGTCAGTTAATAAAGATTATAAGGCTCGTGAAACATAACTTCAATCCCACGCTCCATATTGAAGGCCTGCTGCTCACCATGTACGATTACCGCATTCGTCTTGCATTTCAGGTCGCGCGTGAGGTGCGGACACATTTCAGGGACTTGGTTTATAAGACAACTATCCCCAGAAACGTAAGATTAGGTGAGAGTCCGAGTCATGGAAAGCCGATATTTTCATACGAACCGAGATCCAAGGGGGCAGAGAGTTATTTTGCCCTGGCCCGCGAGTTCCTGGGCTGCCAGAGGAGGTCATGATGAAGCTCAAGGGGGGATTAGGCAAAGGGCTTGGAGCCCTTCTTTCTACAGAAGACATATATGATTTAGAGAGTCCCGGATTTTTCCTCTGTCCCATAGAAAAGATACGGCCAAATCCCGATCAGCCACGAAAGCATATAGATCAGGATTCCCTTGAAGGCCTTGCCAGGTCCATCAAGGAGAAAGGTATCCTTCAGCCCTTGGTGGTCTGGGAAGTTGATGGTGTTTATGAGCTGATAGTCGGCGAAAGGCGGTGGAGGGCGGCCCAAAAGGCCGGGCTTAAGGCAGTCCCTGTTGTCATAAAGGACGTGAGCCCTGACGAGCTTCTTGAGCTGGCACTGGTTGAGAATATCCAGAGAGAGGACTTGAATCCCCTCGAAGAGGCTATGGCCTATAGCAGGCTTATAGATGAGATGGGACTTACACAGTCCCAGGTGGCCTCAAGGGTTGGAAGGGAAAGGTCCACTGTGGCCAATTTTCTGAGGCTTCTCCAATTACCGGACTATGCTCAGGCCGACCTGCTTGATGGCCGGCTCAGTATGGGCCATGCCCGGGCCATTTTGATGTTGGAAGATCCTGAAAGCCGGAAGGAGTTGAGAGACCAGATAATAAAAACAGATCTTTCCGTACGACAGGCAGAGGCCCTGGCCCGTCGATTAGCCAGAGGAAAAAAGCTAAGTGGGAGAGTGCGAAGGGAAGATCCTGACATCAGGAATCTTTGCGAAGACCTGACTCGCAGACTTGGTTCTAAAGTAAAAATAGTGCAGACTAAAAGGGGCGGCAGGTTGGAGATACGCTATCGTTCCGTCCAGGATCTGGAACGGGTTATACTGTTGCTCAGGGCAGGTGAGGAAGGTTCAGATGTTCATGGGTGAGCCTGTGAACGGCTACAAGAAGTCTCAGACCGATCAATGCACCGAGCAGGAAATACACGGGTCATAGGCCCTGATTAGCATCTGAGAGAGATTCGCGATCTCTTCCTCGCCCTTTCCCTGTGCTACTGATTCCTCTACCAGCTTTTTGAGATCATAATAAATGTTGGCATTATTCTGATTGGTAGGAATCACGCAATCCGAATTTTCGATTTTCCCCTCTTCGTTGATCCGGTAGCAATGATAGAGTATCCCCCTGGGCGCCTCAACGGCCCCCACGCCTTCACATTCCTTTACAGTGTGAGGGCTTGAAAATTCGGAGATATCCGAGTCGATTAGCTCTGAGATAAGGTTTTTTGACTCATACACAACATGAATGCACTCCACAAGCTGTGCCGGATTGTAAAAGAATGGATTGTGGACTCCCGGCCTTAAATTCAGTACCTCGGCCGCCCCTTTTGCCTTTGGGTGCAACAGATCATAGTTGTTGTTAAACCTTGCCAGTGCACCAACTGCAAAAGATTCCCTGCTGAGCCTTGTCATTTTTGCAGTAGAGAAATCGACAATATATTCGTTTGTCATGGCAAGATATTCATCTTCCTTCCTGGAAACACCATCGCTTGAAACAAGATCCCCTCCAATGAATGGATATTCCCCAGCTCCCTTGAGGGACACGAATTCAGTTTCTCTTACAAAATCAGGCAGGTTGAATTTCTTAAATAACTCAAGGGCTTTCCACAGATAAGGGATGGTAGCATCCAGGTCTTTGGCCAATTCCGTCAACTGTATTTTGCGTGGGACCTGTGTCAGGCCACCGATCTTTATGACCATTGGGTGCGTGCTTCTGCCTACCAGAAGATCCGCGGCCTTGTTGGCAAACCCCTTGATTCTGGCCGCGGTCTCCACCACCTCCGGATGCGTCTGCATGAGCGGAATCGCGCTGGGCACATTAAGAAAGTCCGGTGCCACCAGGAAAAAGAGGTGGAGGCTATGACTCTGCAGCGTCTCGGCATGCATGGCAAGGAGCCTTAGCTTCTGTGCCGGCTCCGGAATTCGGATTTTCAGTGCCTGTTCTATGGCCCTGGCGCTTGCCAGGGAATGTGAAATGGAACATATACCGCAGATCCGAGCCGCAAGGATAGGAGCCATTTCAATGGAAAGTCCCCTGAACATTACCTCGAAAAACCTGGGAGTCTCTACTACGGCCCAGGTACATTCAGCCAGCTTTCCATCTTCGATCCTGATCCTGATATCCCCGTGCCCCTCGACCCGGCACAGATGCTTAATATCTATGTTTAAGGATTTTACTGTCTTAACGGTCATTGTCTAAAATTCCACTGAAGGCATTGAAAAAGTTCATCCGTTCCGCGATATGTGCTTCTGTAAATCCCTTTTCTTTGAGTATCTCCATGAGCGATTCAAGGTTCGCCTCTTCCGAAGGCCCGCGACAGCCCCAACAACCAAGCCGGTTCCGTGGACATACAGCATTACAGCCGGCGCGCGTAACAGGTCCCAGACACATCATCCCCATATCAAGCACACAGGAATTGAGTTGTTGTTTACATTCAACGCAGACCGGGTATCTGGGAAACTGTGGCTTTATTCCGAGTATTAGATGGCGCACCAGCCACTCGAATTCAGGTTTTGAAATAGGACATCCGGGCAGCTCTATGTCCACAGGGACTATTTCCGCTACCTTTCTGACCGGCCCGGTATCTATAGGGTGTCCGTCATAGACCTCTTTTACTACATCCGGCAGGTGAAAACGGCTTCTCAGGTTGTTCACACCGCCCAGGCAGGCACACGCCCCCATTGCCACAAGAATTCTTGCCTGTTCACGGATTTTTTTGAGCCTTGCCACCTCACTGTCAGTGGTAATGCACCCGTCAATAAAGGCAATTTCATAGTCGTCACGCCTCTCAGAAGAGATCTCCCGGAAGTTTACTACCTCTACCAGGCCAAACAGGTCCTTCAGGTTCTCTTCCTTATTGGCTATCTGGAGCTGGCATCCCTCGCACCCGGTAAAATCAAAGAATCCCACCTTCGGCCTTTTAAGCGTAATTCCTAAGTATTTCATTATATTAACACCTAAATTAAGCGGTTAGCCTTTAGCTGTTAGCTATTAGTTTAATGATTACAGAATGTTCTGTTATTACAAGCTCTTTTTCAAAGCTAAACGCTAATGGCTAACAGCTAACAGCTAATAGCTAATAGCTCAATTCAGGTAACATAAACGAGCTATATGGCTTCCTTGAGATTCATCACTGTCCAGTAATCAAACACCGGTCCATCCAGACAGGTGAATGTGGAACCTACATTACAACGGCAGCACTTTCCCATGCCGCAGTGCATCCTTCGCTCAAGGGAGACAAACATCCGCTGTCGCGGAATACCTATATCGCTGAGGTATGCGCATACGAACTTAAACATTACAGGAGGTCCGCATACAATCGCAAAAGTGTTATCAGGATCAATCCGGACCTCTTTGAACAGATCAGTGATCAGCCCTACCCTCCCCTTCCAATTCTCATCGGGTTCCTGGATTATTGTAAGAAGTTTCAGGTTATAAATTTTTTGCCATTCCTCAAACTGATAATCGAACAGAATCTGCCCGGGCTCCCTGGTACCATAAAGAATCGTAATATCCTTGTATGCGGACCGCTGTTCGTTCACCCAGTAAATGGGAGAACGAAGCGGGGCAATACCCAATCCTCCTGCTATCAAAAGGATGTTATACCCTTTCATTTTTTGCATGGGGAAGTGTGTGCCAAAGGGGCCCCTGATCCCGACTATCGCACCTGGCTCTAAACGGTCGATCATCCCCGTAACCTTGCCGGCCTTTCGTATGCAGAGTCCGATGAACTCCCTGTTGGACGAGGAACTTGAAATGGATATGGGAATCTCTCCGCATCCCGGCAGTTCCAGCATCACGAACTGGCCAGGCAGAAAGGTAAATTTTTCTCTTTCGCAAGAGTCTAATATCCTTACTTGAAAAAGTTTCTCCTGAGATGTTAACTTGACGATATTGATGACCTCGGACTTAAAGCCCTTTTCTGTCTGCATCAGGACGGATTTGTTGTTAAAATCCGGAGGCCTTTCCATGAAGGGCTCCAGATTTATGTCATATTGCGGGATCTTAATGTTCATTTTTGTAACTTCTCAGTCCTGATCAAATCATCAATCACTGCCTTGGGGCTGATCCCCGCCAGGCACGCCTTTCCGCACCGGTTGCACCCCACACATAGTGATTGATTAAAGGCCTCTACAAAACCCCTGAACTGGTGATAATATCGATACTTCAATCGAATATGCGCATCCGGGCGGAAATTATGCCCCCCGGCCACAGCGGCAAAATCAAGTAGGTTACAGGAGTATAAAAATTTCCTCTTGGTAGCTTTGGAAAAACTCAGATCCGTGTCCTCTTCTATGCCATAGCAGTAACAGGTTGGACATACCATGGCGCAGCTTCCACAGCTCAGGCATTTATCTCCCCACTTTTTCCAGACTTCAGATTCAAACTCCAGGTCCATCAATTCAGGCAAGATCGTAATGTCAACCTGGGTCTTGAACTTTGATTCAATCTGCTTTTTTACTGTCTTGAAACGCTCCCGGTCTTCCTCTGTGACCTCTCCGGCATCGAATTTGTTCAAGATGATGTAAGCAGTATCGGAGTTGATGGCTACAAAGTATCTGTCTCCAATATCGGTCAGGAAGAGGTCAAAACCATGAAAGACCGTGTCGGTATTCATTGACCGACAGAAACAATCTTCCAGGGGTTCATGGTCGAGCCCTATGATCAGGGTATTGCGCCTTCGAGCAAAATAATGCGGGTTGGGATAGACACTTTTCAACATCACCTGGTCAAGTTTTAACAGGGCATTAATATCGCATGCCCGCATCCCGATGATTACCCGCGGGTGAGTTGTGTATTGAATTTCCTGCTCCCATCCCTTGTCATTAAAATGATAGGTGGCGAGGTCTTCCTTAAAAGGCAAGAAATAATTCTTGGGCGAGGAGTAGGATCGAGTATAGTCCATCTCAAGCTCCTCAAAGGAGTTGATCTTCAGGAACCTGTAAATTTTGTTCCCTTCCGTGTCCCGATCCCTTGATTTCGGACCGATGACCTCGTTTTCCTCCAGCAAGGCCTCGACCATCTTTTTGAAATTTTCTTTGGTAATCGTTTTAAACAGCATGGAATTACCTGATATCTAATCCCTAAATTGAGCGATTAGCCTTTAGCGGTTAGCTATTAGTTTAATGATTACAGGATGTTTTACTATTACAAAATTAGGTATTAGCTGTTAGCTGTTAATTTGCTGCTGTTT
>DFBQ01000179.1:7810-8887 GCA_002367355.1 Deltaproteobacteria bacterium UBA3076
CTAACAGCTAATCGCTCAACTTAGCTACCAGCAACTTCAGGTTGTCCAGCTTTTCAAAGTCTTTGTGGACAAGCAGTGCCTTTAAATTTGAAAGGGCAGGTGAGACATAAGGCTTAAAGAAGACCTTCCCTTTTTTAAGATAGAGGTATGAATACGCACCTAATGCCTGCATAGTACGAAGAAGGGCAAGCAGGTAAAACTCCTTTTCAAAAATAGCTTTATCCAGGGCAATATTCAGGGCATCAAGCTCGTTTAGATAGAATTCTAAAAGCTCAGACCAAATAGTCTCCGGTAGTGATACATAAGGATCAAGGAGCAGGGCAGCAACGTCATAACCCAGGGGACCCAGGCGACCGCCCTGAAAATCAATTATCCTCAAGGCCCCGTTCCAGACCAAAATATTGCGGGACTGAAAATCCCGATGTAAAAAATACTCCTTATTGTCAATTAAATCTACTTGAAGTGCCAGCCTTGCAAGCTCATTTTCAAGTTCTGGTGTTTTGCTGTACCCAATGAGGCCTTCAACAAAGTATTGCAGAAAGTAAAAGGCCTCTCGTTCCTTGGCCAGTTTACCGTCATAATATTCTGAGTCATAACACCATTTGCGCTTGAATCCCTGGCAGCCACATACCTGCATCTTTGCCAGCAAAGAAAGGGTCTGCCGGTAAAGCCTTTTGACATGTGACCATTTATTTTGGGAGATTAGTGCCAGGATCTCGGTCTGTAAATGCCTGTCTCCAAAATACTCCACCACAATAACTCCGGTATCTTTGTTGAAATCATATATTTTAGGAACCGGAATTCCGACCTTGGCCAGATGATTCCCAATAGCAACATAGCTATAGGTCTCGGAAGTACCTATGTCCCCTGGAGAAGGTTCAATTGCCAGGGCAGGTTTGTTCTTCCACCGGACCTTAAAAAAACGCCTGTCAGATCCATCAGAAGAGAGAGGTATGGCAAAATGTGCCCTGGCGAATACCCTTACCATTGAGCTTCTCCGAACAGTTCAGATACCCCGCTGAGCCTCTTGACCACCCGGTCCTTTCCAATGGCCGTCAGCACATCAAAGATGCCCGG
>DFBQ01000044.1:0-1465 GCA_002367355.1 Deltaproteobacteria bacterium UBA3076
GGCCTCGAGGAGACCTGATCCACGCTTTTCAGGAAGGTCAATCTGTGTAACATCTCCGGTAATTACGGCCTTTGATTCATAGCCCAACCTGGTAAGAAACATCTTCATCTGTTCAGATGTGGTATTCTGGGCCTCATCCAGGATGGTAAAGGCATCATTCAAGGTCCTGCCCCGCATAAAGGCAAGCGGAGCGATTTCAATGACTCCGCGTTCCAGGAGCCGCGAGACTTTTTCAAAAGAGAGCATGTCATACAGGGCGTCATAGAGTGGTCTCAGGTAAGGATTTACCTTTTCTGCAAGGTCGCCCGGCAAGAAGCCAAGCTTTTCTCCGGCTTCAACAGCCGGCCTTGCCAGAATAATTCTGGCCACCTTTTCCTTTATAAGGGCTGAGACGGCCATGGCCATGGCAAGATAGGTTTTGCCGGTCCCTGCAGGGCCAATTCCAAAAACTATGTCGTTGGTCCGTATGGCCTCAACGTAAAGCTTCTGTGCAAGGCTCTTCGGCGTGATGAGCCTCTTCCCGGAACTTACGCTCAGCTTGTCAAGAAAGATGTCTTTGAGATGGGCCCGTGGATCTGAACTGAGAATTTGGATAGCAAACTCCACGTCATTTGAATGGAGTGGGTAGCTTTGTTTGAGGAGTTCATAGAGCTGGGAACATGTGCGGCTCGCAAGGCCCACTCCTATAGGATCACCGGTGATGGTGATCTGGTTTCCTTT
This sequence comes from Deltaproteobacteria bacterium UBA3076, assembly GCA_002367355.1. GTDB lineage: Bacteria > Desulfobacterota > Dissulfuribacteria > Dissulfuribacterales > UBA3076 > UBA3076. Next base: position 721 of record DFBQ01000044.1, read on the forward strand.
GACGTGTATAGTAACCTTCAGGAAATCTTCAATGACCTTGAGATTTCTTCCTTGTTCACCATAAAGGCTTAAAGCCAGGGAATTGTCATCAAAGTATAATTGCTGTTGCTGATCGGAAACTTTTTTCATATATCCCCAAGCGCCCTGTCATACAATTTCCCCACACCATATTCCTTTCTCCTCAGGAACTTCTCCCATGACGGGCCTATGATCTGCATCTCATGGCGTTCCTTTTGGACTTCAAGGGCTATCTTCATCTCCATTGTACAACCGGTGCTGTAGGTGGCGTCTTTTCCTATCCACTCGGGCGGTATCTTTTCATCCATAAGTTCAAAGGCCTTTTCAATATCGTCTACTGTCTGGAACCTCCACATGTCTATCAGTCCGCTCCTCTGTACAATTTCCCACATATACATTATATCATCGGCGTCCATGCCCGGCTCGAAGTGTTCTGCCGGGTTTATCACTACCACCCCTTCCTGTCTTTTACGAAGGTAATCTACAGATACGTTTAGTATCTTCTTCGCAGTCTCCAACTGATGCGGTATGCTCCCAACAATAGCGCTGTAGAACAGGATCTTCTTACCTTGACCCTTTTTTATTTTCAGATCAATGACCAGGGCTTTGGCCTTGGCCCTCAGGGCTGCCTCTGAAAAACGTATAACCTTTGGATGACGCAGTTTCTCCCTGAGCGTGAGTTTGCCGGTTTTTTTACAAACCATGGACAGGGCGTCTCTAGTGAACT
>DFBQ01000044.1:1502-3598 GCA_002367355.1 Deltaproteobacteria bacterium UBA3076
GCCTCTTTGAAGGCCCTGGCAAATGTTACTGACGTAAGAAGTGGATTGAAGTGCTCTTGGGTCCCATCTGAGATAACATATAATGTTTTATCGCTTTTAAGCTCTTCCAAAAGCTCTTTTTTCGAGATGTTCGGATTAGCGATAATCTCCGCCCCTGACAGCATCTCCTGGAGATAAGGGTCTTCGAGTACGTCATTTAATGTGATTGAATCATAGTAGAAGGCCTTTTTGACAGATAATATGACGTTAATCCCCATACGGATCAGGATTTGTATCATGGCAAGATCAAGCAGTATCTCACCGGCAGAGACTCCCATCCATAATAGATACCGTCTTTCCCCGGAATGGATCCATTTTTGGAGTGTATTTTTCAGCCATATCCAGCCCGGACCTTCTATTGGGGCCTTCATCATAGAGCGGAGTGTATCTGATGTGACTTGTTTTTCACTGGTCCAAAGCTCTGAGTAGCCGGACAGGGCTATAAGACGGCGAAATTGCAAGAGGTGTATTCCAAGGTTTACCTCATCCAGCGGGGTGTCTTCCCGCAATTCCAGCCCTTTGGGGTCATTGAAGGCCTCCGTAAAGTCCTCTGACTTAAGGAGTTCGCATATTCTGCGATTTTTTGTTTCCTTGATTTGGGCCAGCGGGCGATCAATCTCGCTGACCCGGATGAATATCTGGAGCAGCCTTTTTTCAAGTCTTAATGGGAGCAGCACCAGCGAAGCGGTTTCACGCCTGAACTTCATTCCCAGAAGGCTGAGCAGAAACTTTTGCTTGTAGGTATCTTTCACCACCGAGCGTACAAGCGGCTCGACACGTTCCCACACCTTTATATAGGCAAAAGTAAGGAGATCTCCCCCTTTTTTTTCTATGATAGTCTTGAAGACTTTATCTGAACAAGGGTAGTAGTACGGCTCTTCATCCAATAATACCATAAATCTCAACTGCTCTGGTGAAGCGACTTCCTTGGGAAATACTTCGTAGGCAAGGTGGTTTTCAGTATAGAAGTTTGCAATCCAGGCGTCTTTTTCAGGATCTAAACCAGAGAAGGACTCATATGTACGGTCCATGGATCGGTCTGAAGTGCCTCCTTAAAACATCCTTTTCTTGATAAAAATAAGTACCACTGTCCCGGATAACAAGAAAGACAGTCCCATTGTCAGGGCAAAGGCAAAAGGTGAGCCTTGAAAAGGAAGGGCAATGTTCATGCCATAGATACTTGCAACCAGTGTGGGCAACATAAGAACCATGGTCACGGCAGTCAAGAATTTCATTACTATATTAAGATTGTTAGAAATTACAGAGGCGTATGCATTCATCATCCCACTCAGGATATCACTGAAGATTTTTGCCATTTCTATAGCCTGCTGGTTTTCGATTTGGGCATCTTCCAGGATATCTTCGTTTTCTTCGTCTACATGTAAGTAACGACCGCCCTGAAGCCTGGCCATTACTACGTCATTGGCCCTAAGACCGGTATTGAAATAAACTAAACTTTTTTCAAGGTTTAAGAGTTTCAGGAGCTCTATGTTACGGAGCGATCGGTGAAGCTCTGCCTCGTATTCATTGGTCAATTTGTCTATTAGCCGAAGATGTCTTAAATAGGCATTTGCAACCCTGAGAAAGATATTAAATACAAACCGGACATGATCTTCAAGTAGACGTTTGGCCCATTTGGATTCCATGAGTCCTTCAAAGACCGGAGTTTCTTTGAGGCAAATCGTTATTACAATTTGGCCTGTAACAATAATGCCTAATGGAATGGCCTCGTAGCGGACCATATCCCCCTCGTGGCGTGGGTCTGGTATCTTGATGATGATCAAAAATTGACCTTCCTCCCGTTCTATCCGGGAGGTCTCTTCCTCATCGAGCGGATATCTCAAGAACTCCGGGAGTATTCCCAGTTCCTTCTGGACCCTGTCCAGTTCCTCAGGGGTAGGAGCTACCAGATTTATCCAGCTGCCCTTATTGATATCAGAGCAACGCTCCACACCTTCACTATTTGGCCGAAAAACAGTAAGCACTTGAAATTACGCTTTCCCTCAAAAGTGGCTAAGGAACTGTCCGCAAAGAACTTGAACATCTTGCGCCCGTCT
>DFBQ01000065.1:0-3203 GCA_002367355.1 Deltaproteobacteria bacterium UBA3076
AAAGTATTAGCGGAAGAGCATCGATGTGAGAATAACAATGATATATACTCATACAATCAAAAGTTTGACAATAAAAGATGCAAAAAGCCCGCTGGGTTTTTGATGGAGGAAAGGGAGACATTCCCCTTACTATGGAAAAGATCACTGCAAAAAACGGCGTTGAGTTACTTGTGGAAAAACGCATTATGGATGATTGGGTCGAAATCTCCATTGGGCTGAAAGACCATAAGAAGTGTCTGTTGCACTGGGGACTTTGTTACCATGTTCAAGCACCCTGGGAGATGCCGCCAGGTTCGGTCTGGCCTGAGGGCAGCAAGGCATTTGGCAAACAAGCCATTCAGACCCCTTTTGCAGAGAAAGATGGTGCCGGCAGAATCGTTATAAGACTGGATCGGAAATTAGATTTTTCTTTTTTGGTTTTTGTTCTCTATTTTCCCGAGGCAGATCGCTGGGACAATAACTTCGGCCGGAACTACCAAATCCCGCTTGTTGTCCCTTCAAAAAATGAGGTGTCTTTGGGCCATCCTGAACTCGGAGTAATCGCCGATGAGATCATTGAAAAGGAAATGAGCCGCAATTCGTGGACGCTAATGCATCGTTTCAACCTATGTTATGACCTGCTGGACAGAGTCAGAAACAACATGGATGGGCTGGCGCTTATGTTTGTATGGTTGCGTTTTTCTGCCATCAGACAGATAGACTGGCAGCGAAACTATAACACCCAGCCCAGAGAATTGAGCCATGCTGAGGACCGGTTGACGCTTAAGCTTGCTGACTACTACACAAAAGAAGAGCCCGGGGGGCGTGAGTACATCCGTTTGATACTGACCACAATGGGGCGAGGTGGTGAAGGACAGCGAATCCGCGATGAGGTCTTAAACATCATGCATCGCCTTCACATTAAAGAAGTCTCCGGGCATTTTATGGAGGAATGGCACCAGAAACTCCACAACAACACCACTCCTGACGATGTTGTCATCTGTGAGGCCTATCTGGGGTTCTTAAAAAGCAACGGCAATCTGGATATTTTCTATAAGATACTCGAAGCAGGGGGGATTACAAAAGAAAGGCTTGAAAGCTTCGAGCGCCCAATCATATCTCACCCTGATTTTGTCCTGTCTATAAAAGACCCATTGATTCATGACTTGGAGCATTTCCTGGGGATTCTCAAGGCCGTTCATTCCGGTACTGATCTCGGCACTGCCATCTACGCTGCCAGACATCTATTCGATTCGGGAATGCACGGCCTGATGGACTTCATATGGGCGCATCGTGACAATATGGATGCCTGCATGCTTATTGAAAAGATTACTGAGGCGCGACGACGCCTTAAAACACAATTGCAAGGCAATTCAAATGTTGTACGCGACCTGCTCTTCCTCGATCTGGCTTTGGAGAATTTCCTGCGCGTTGTAGTGGAACGGAGTCTTCATTTGCATCTCAGCGCTGATCAACTGGTGGAATTGATCGCAATGGTGCTGAAAAATCTCCTTATTTCAAAAGGCAATGACGAGCTTACATACTGTCTTCACCAGTGGGAGCATGTCAGGAGGATGCCCCATTCCGGAAAAGATTGGGCGCTCCAATCCAGGGCCGTACTCGATCGTCTCGCGCGTGCCCTGGGCGCTGTAATCGACCATTATTACCAAGTCCTTCAGCCCAAGGCTGAATTTCTCGGTGGGGCCTTTCACGCCGACTCATGGACCATTTCCCTCTTCAGCGAGGAAGTGGTGCGTGGGAAACCTGTCTTCGCCCTGTCGATGCTTTTGCGTCAAATAGATCCGATATTGCGCAGAGAAGCCCATCTCGGCAGTTGGCAGGTGATCAGCCAGGGCCAAGGCACGGGACAAGTGGAGGTTGTCTCCGACTTAAGGTCTGTTCAGGGCAAGAGCTTTGCTCGACCCACAGTCATTATTGCCGATAAGATCGCAGGAGAGGAGGAAATCCCAAAAGATGTGATTGCTGTCATCACACCGGACTTGACCGACATAGTATCCCATGTTGCGATCCGGGCCAGAAATGCCAATGTGCTTTTTGCCACTTGCTACGACCCCGATATAATCGGGCGTCTGAAGTCTTTCAGTGGACACCTTCTCAGCTTAAGCGTAAATGCAGCCGGTGATGTAATATTCAAAGAAGGTCCCGGAGAGTCGGGCATTACTTCGCAGCCTGTCCTGCCGGTCCCCCGGATATCCCGGCCTTGTTTCACTGCTTATGCCGTATCATCAAGTAAGTTCAATCAGAAAACCCTTGGGGGCAAATCCAACAATCTGAGGCACTTGCAGGGCAAGTTGCCGGAATGGATAGGTCTTCCCAATTCAGTGGCCATGCCGTTCGGGATCTTTGAAAAGGTGCTTGCCGAGAAAAACAACAAGGAAATTGCCGGGAATTATAATGAACTGATACTGCGAATAGACAAAAATGCCGAAAAGGTGGATATAGAGGTACTGAGTGAGCTCCGTAAGACCATTTTGGGTCTCAAGGCACCGGATGAGCTGGTCTCCGAGCTTCATGGGGTGATGGATGAGGCAAGACTTCCGTGGCCCTCAAGCTGGGAAAATGCCTGGACATGTATCAAGGGCGTATGGGGCTCCAAATGGAACGAGAGGGCATATTTGAGCCGCAGGACAAGAGGGATCCCCCATGCGGATCTCTTCATGGCAGTGCTCATTCAAGAGGTGGTCGAAGCTGATTACAGTTTTGTGATCCACACCGTCAACCCCTCTACAGGCAACAGGGATGAGATCTATGCCGAGGTAGTCCCGGGCCTTGGGGAGACATTGGTCGGCAATTATCCCGGAAAGGCCCTCAGCTTCACCTGCAGGAAGGGAAAAGATGAACCACAGCTCCTGGCTTTCCCGAGCAAGAGCGTTGCCCTTTTCGGCAGCGGCCTGATCTTCCGTTCGGATTCCAATGGGGAAGACCTGGCCGGTTATGCTGGTGCCGGACTTTACGACAGCATCATGTTGGAGCCGTCAGTCAAAGTTCCCCTGGATTACACACGTGAATCGCTCGTGGGGAATGAGGATTTTAGAAAGGATTTTTTAGTCACTGTAGCCGATATCGGCGCAGTTGTTGAGAAAGCCATGGGCTTTCCGCAGGATATCGAAGGTGCGTACTCAAAAGGTCAATATTACGTTGTCCAGACCCGCCCCCAGGTTGGGATTAAACCTAAGTTAAGCGTTTAGCTGTTAGCCATTAGC
>DFBQ01000065.1:3222-6912 GCA_002367355.1 Deltaproteobacteria bacterium UBA3076
AAATAACACCCAATGGGTGAAAATTTGTAATAGTAAAACATCCTGTAATCATTAAACTAATAGCTAACAGCTAAAGGCTAATCGCTCAATTTAGGTTAAAGATAGTTAAATTGATTCATGGTGTTTTCGTCCTTGATCATCGTTTCGGCCAATACGATGTTATAACGCTCAACCAAGCACCGTGCCAAACCCAAAAGGACAAGCAGTTTAATGGCAAAAAAAGAAGCAACAGCCCGAATCAAAATCAACAAACTCCTCGAAGAAGCAGGCTGGCGTTTTTTTGATGATGGAAACCGACAAGGCAATATTCAGCTTGAGCCGAACGTCAAGATAACCGGATCAGATATTGACGCTTTCGGGCAGGATTTTGAAACCACAAAAAACGGATTTGTTGACTTTCTGCTGCTGGATGAAAACAATTTCCCCCTTGTTGTTCTTGAGGCCAAAAAAGAAGAAAAAAATCCCCTTGATGGCAAGGAACAAGCCAGAAGATATGCCAAGAGCCTTAATGTCAGGTTTGTCATTCTATCCAACGGCAACCTGCATTATTTCTGGGACCTGGAACGGGGCAACCCTGAAATAATTACCGAGCTTCCAACACAGGAGTCATTGAAACACCGCCGCAAGTTTACCCCGGATAACAAACGCCTTGCAGATGAAACTGTTTTAGAAGATTACATTGCGGTTACCCAAAAACCTGGCTTTAAAGACGATCCCAAATACCAGAATGAAGAAACGCGCAACAAATACCTCTTTGATGAAGGTCTGCCAATTCTGAGGCCCTATCAGGTCAAAGCCATTCACGCACTACAGGCATGGGCAAAGGAAGATAAGGACAGATTTCTTTTTGAGATGGCGACAGGCACAGGAAAAACCCTTATTTCCGCTGCTGTTATCAAACTATTCTTGCGAACCGGAAACGCCAAGCGGTACTGTTCCTCGTTGACCGCTTGGAACTCGAAGACCAGGCATATAAGAACTTTGTCCGTTATCTGAAAAATGACTATACCACCATCATATACAAAAAAAATCGTGATGACTGGAAAAAGGCGGAAATTGTTATTTCCACTGTGCAAAGCCTTTCCTCACAGAACAAATATAAAAAACTGTTTTCTCCAACAGATTTTGACCTGCTTATCTCCGATGAATCCCATCGCTCCATAGGCGGCAACTCCCGTGCTGTTTTCGAATTCTTTATCGGCTACAAACTCGGCCTCACCGCCACCCCCAAAAACTATCTGAAAAATATTGACCCGGAAGAACTCTCGGCAAAAGACCCTCGCGCCTGGGAGAAAAGACAATTGCTCGATACATACAGGACATTCGGCTGCGAAAGTGGCGAACCCACTTTCAGGTACAGCCTGCTTGATGGTGTGCGGGATAGGTACTTGATAAACCCGATTGTCGCTGATGCCAGAACAGACATCACCACCCAGCTTTTATCAGATAAGGGATACGCCATTACCGTAACGGATGATAACGGAAAAGAAGCCGAAGAAACCTTTTTCGGACGGGATTTTGAAAAAAAGTTTTTTTCAGAAAAAACCAATGCCGTTTTTTGCCGTGCCTTTCTGGAAAACGCCCTGAATGATCCCGTCAGCGGTGAGATCGGCAAAACAATAGTTTTTTGTGTCAGTCAGAATCACGCTTCCAAAGTAACGCAAATACTCAACCAGATGGCTCTTAAATTATGGTCGGATAAATATATAATTCCGACTTTGCGGTTCAAGTGACATCAAGAATAACGGATGCCCAGCAATTTACCATCAATTTTGCCAACAACAATTTAAATGGTCATACCCGGTTTCTGGAAAGCTATAAATCCGCCAAAACCCGTGTCTGTGTGACCGTTGGCATGATGACCACCGGCTACGACTGTGAAGATATTTTAAACCTGTGTCTGATGCGCCCGGTATTTTCACCAACCGACTTTATTCAGATTAAAGGCAGGGGAACGCGAAAGTTCACCTTTGAATACACGGACAGGTACGGCACTCACCACCAGCACGAAAAAACCAATTTCAAATTTTTCGATTTCTTTGCCAACTGCGAATATTTTGAAGAAAAATTCAATTACGATGAGATGCTGAAACTTCCGGTCGTCCAGGCAGGAACCGGTGAAGGCGGTGGCGGAATAGATGTTGATGAAATAGAAATTTTTGACCCGGACAAGGTAAAAAAACTGGAAAGTTAAATAGATGTTAGATAAAGACACCAAACAGCGAATCAATTCAGCCCGGCAAATTCTGGTCGGCAAAGTTCCCGACCCAAAAGCGCAGGATGAGCAGATCACCAATGCCCTGATTTACAAGTTCATGGATGACATGGATAGGGAAAATGAAGAACTGGGCGGCAAGGCGCAATTCCTCACCCGCGCCCTGAAAGAATTTTCATGGGGCCGTTTGATGAGCCGTGAACTGTCCGGCACAGAACGGTGGGACTTATACACCCGCGCCCTGACCTCTTTTGCCAGATCAGAGCAGATACCGGAGCTTTTCCGAACTATTTTCAAAGACGCATACCTGCCCTACCGCGACCCGGAAACGCTCAACCTGTTTTTAAAAGAGATCAATGGATTTTCGTAACCGTTCACGGGGTATAAATGTTTAGTTTTCAAGTAGTTAGAGAACCCAGCAAATCCTGCAAATCAGACCGGAAACTTACAACTCTCTGATATTAAAGGAATTCCAGAATCTGGCAACTTTTAGGGTCGAAACGCATTTATCCTATTTAATGCTTAAAAAACGCATTGTTACAGTCATTTCATACCCCGTGAACGGTTACGGATTTTCCTACAGTAACAGCGAAAATCTCGGCAATGCCTTTGAATACCTGCTGTCAATTTTAGGCTCTCAGGGTGATGCTGGACAGTTCCGCACCCCCCGTCATATCATTGACTTTATTGTGGAGGTGGTAAATCCGCAAAAGAATGAGCGCATTCTTGACCCCGCCTGCGGCACAGCCGGATTTTTGATCTCCTCGTACAAGCATATCCGGCGTGAAAACTCTTCCAACTACAAAGCAAAAGAATACACGCCCACCTTTGCGGAAACGGAAAGCGCCGACATATCCACCGTGGAGATACAGAAAAACGGTAAATACAGGGGCGACAAACTCAACCCTGATGACCGGACCCGGCTGGGCCGCCACATCATGGGTTATGATATTTCCCCGGACATGGTGCGGCTTTCTCTGGTCAATCTCTATCTGCACGGCTTTTCCACCCCGCAGATCCATGAATACGACACCCTGACCTATGAAGAACGCTGGGGAGATAATTTTGACATTATCCTTGCCAATCCGCCGTTTATGACTCCGAAAGGCGGCATCCGGCCCCATAAGCTGTTTCAGGTATCAGCCAATCGGGCGGAAGTGCTGTTTGTGGATTACATTGCCGAACACCTTACCTTGTACGGAAAGGCGGGAATTATTGTGCCGGAGGGCATTATTTTTCAGTCCGCCAATGCCTATAAAGCCCTGCGTAAAATGTTGGTGGATGAAAATTATCTCTACGCCGTAGTCAGTCTGCCCGCCGGTGTGTTCCAGCCCTACAGCGGCGTAAAAACCTCTATTCTGTTTCTGGATAAACAGCTTGCCAAAAAGAAGGATGAAATCCTCTTTGTCAAAGTGGAAAATGATGGCTTTGACCTTGGAGCGCAGAGAAGATTGCCAAGGCATAAGAGTACCGGT
>DFBQ01000065.1:6944-7158 GCA_002367355.1 Deltaproteobacteria bacterium UBA3076
AATAGAGGAAAACAATGCAAGTTGCTTTTAAATTGGTCCCAAGCGCATGATCAAACAATATGAAAACACCATGAATCCATTTACAAAATTTGGTATGATGTTTCATGGTATCATCTATGATGAAATAGCCATGAGAAATCTTGTATGTGTTGAGTGTCTGAAGCAAATAGAGCATTTGCAATTCATCTGTACAAATTTTTGCATCCGAAAAAAG
>DFBQ01000091.1 GCA_002367355.1 Deltaproteobacteria bacterium UBA3076
GTTAGCTATTAGTTTAATGATTAGGGACTTCACTGAAATAAAACTACCCGTTTCTACAGAAAGACCACAGTATCGACGGGCGGGTCTCATTTGTGTTGGGTAGAATATTATTAGTGAACTCCCTTACAGGATGTTTTACTATTACAAACTTTTACCCCGTTGAATGTAGCTTCGCTGCCCCCCTTTGTGGATTCAACAGGGTGAACCCCTTGGATGTTACTTCTAATTAACGTAATGCCCTAATTTTTCAAAGCTAAACGCTAATGGCTAACAGCTAATCGCTCAACTTAGGGTTGCGAGAATTTTCTACTGTCCAGTTTGAAAGATAGAGATAAAGGAGACAAATCATGGGAAAATGGAAAGCGATTATCCCCATAGTCCTTGCTCTGGTGATTGCTTTGACGCTCACTATCTTCCTGTATAAATGGGTAAAGAAGCAGACGACTGAGAAAGAGGCTGTACAACAGGCGGAGTCAGAGACCGTGTCTGTTGTGGTGGCGTCTGCGGATTTGCCATGGGGAACAAAACTTGAACCAAAGATGATAGACACTCTCCCTTATATTAAAGAGAGCCTTCCGCCGGGATACTCATCAAGTCCGGAATCGCTGGAGGGAAGGGTCCTTATCAGTCCGGTGAGGCAAAATCAACCCATCCTGGAGTCCAGTCTGGCCCCTGACAGTGTGACCAGCGGAGGCGTGTCTGCCGTCATAACTCCTGGAAAGCGCGCACTGGCCGTAAAAGGTGATAAAGTAATCGGACTTTCAGGCTTTATCCGGCCGGGTAACCGGGTGGATGTTCTGGTCACGATAACCGTTTCAAAGACCAAGAAGGAGATCACCAAGACAGTGCTTGAGGATGTTCTGGTGCTCGCAACAGGCATTGAAATTCAAGAAAACAAAGAAGGCGGCAAGCCCCATTCAGTCGATGTCTATACCCTGGAAGTTACTCCTGAAGAAGGGGAGAGGCTGGCTTTTGCCTCAGCCAATGGAAAATTGCATTTTGCCTTGAGAAACGTCACTGACAGGGAGACTGTCTTGACAAAGGGAGCCACTATTTCCGGAATGCTTGCGTCCTTCCGTCCAAAGGTAAAGACAAAGACGAGGCGTCAGGGTAAAAAGGCGGCTTTCGTCGTAGAGGTCCTCAATGGGGACCAGGTGACCAGGAAGAAATTTTAGAAGTCAAGGAGATGCCAGCCATGTTCGCAGCAAAGGGATTTAGCCAGATAGGAGCAGCATCTATTCTTATCTTCGTATTATTGTTTTTTTCCTCAGGATCATGGGCAGTCGATTCTGTGTTCACGGATACCCAGAAACCAAAGAAGCTCCAACTGGTGTCAGGGCAATCAATCATCCTGAAAAGCCCTGAACCGATCAAACGCGTTTCTGTTGGTGTACCTATGATCGCCGGCATCAAGATTCTCTCCCCTCACGAAATGCTCATTATCGGAAATTTTACAGGGGCCACCAACCTGATCTTATGGCAGGGCAAAAAGGTCTCTGCCATATATGACCTGGATGTGGTTTATGATATCTCGCGATTGAGGCAGAAGCTTCATGAGATCCTCCCAAACGAGATGGATCTCCGTGTCATTGCAACACAAGACACCATCACCCTTTCCGGCACCGTATCCAGCACGGCAAACCTTTCTCAGGCAGTGGCCCTGGCTGAATCATATGCAGGATATGTAATAAAAACAAAAAAGACGGAGACCAAAAACAAAAAGAAAGGGACCGAGGAAAACGTCGATGTCGAATGGGCCCGCGAGGCCCGCAAGGTCTGCAACCTGGTCCAGGTTGCAGGATGCCACCAGGTCATGCTGGAAGTAAGGGTGTCCGAGATGTCAAAGACCTTGATGAGCAGATTAGGAATCAATTTCAGTTACAACAGAGGAGGTGATTTCGGTCTCAGCTCAATTGGTGGGCTTACTCAACTGGTAGATCCAACGGATTATATATTACCAAGGAACTCAAATCTGGTTTCAGGACCACTTGGGCTCTTTGTTTCACCGAGCGTGAACGCCTTGTTCCGGTTCCACAGAGGGAGTGTCACCTGGACAGGTTTTGTCGATGCCTTAAAGGAGGACGGTCTGGTTAATGTTCTGGCAGAACCCACGCTTATAGCCTTAAGCGGACAGACCGCAAACTTTCTGGCAGGAGGAGAATTCCCTGTACCGATCCCTCAAGGCCTTGGTACTGTTGCCATCGAATACAAGCCCTTTGGGGTGGGCCTCTCTTTTACCCCCACTGTCCTGAGTGAGGATAAGATAAATATCGAGGTTGCTCCGGAGGTATCCGAACTCGACTTTTCGATCGCCTTGCAAGTCGGAGGATATCTGATTCCCGGCTTAAGTACGAGGAAGGCTGCAACCATTATAGAGCTTACAGACGGCCAGAGTTTTGCCATTGCAGGTCTTCTCAACAAGAGCATTAGAGACAAGATGTCCAAATTTCCACTCCTGGGGGATATTCCTGTTCTGGGCACGCTGTTTCGAAGCCGCAAATTTCAAAAAAGCGAGACAGAGCTGATAATTATTGTCACGCCTCACATTGTAAAACCTCTTGATCTGGCAAAACAGACTCTGCCTAATGATTTCTACATAGAGCCTAATGATTCGGAAATGCTTGTCCTGGGATTAATGGAAGGAAGAGAGAAAAATCGGCTATCGACTGTCAGGGAGGAAATGGACGGGGATTTTGGACACGTAATGCCGTATCCGGACTAATACATAAAAGATCGGTAAATGAGAAAAGCTTTAACTGCAGACAAATCTTAGGAGAAGGCGATGTTGACCAGATACGTTAAAATAATCGGATTAATAGCAGCACTGTCAGTTTTTTCAGGCTGCGGAACGTTCTCCTCTCAAAGGGAGACCATGTTGGATAGGAATTGGGGAACGTCTCTTGAAGCAACAAAACAGAGCCAGATATTGAACCCTGAAGCTGGAAAAAATCTGGACCCTGTTGTCGGACTCGACGGACAGGCGGCAGCGGCAAGTATGGAAAGCTACAGGAAAGGGTTCATCAAAAAAGAGAAGCAACAGGCACAAAAAATGGAGTTCACACTTGGAAGCTCAAAAAGGTGAGTTTGCAATCAAATAAAGGAGGATGATATGAAAAGTGAGAAAGGGGCCTCAGCCATAGAGTTTGCCATAGTATTGCCGGTTCTGGTTTTGCTCATCGCCGGGATCATGGAGTTCAGCGTTCTCCTTTATGATAAGGCTGTGATTACCAATGCCAGCCGCGAAGGGGCCAGGGCGGGGATCGTCTTCTCCGATCCGCCAATATCGGACGCAGAGATTGAAGCTATTGTGAATAACTACTGCGCCGGACACTTGATAACATTTGGTGCCGCCCCAGGTGCCACTACCAGCGTATCGCGGGCAGGGAGCGGTTCAGCCGGTGACCCCCTGACTGTTTCAGTAAATTACCATTATGATTTTTTGGTCATTCCCAATTTCCTCAATAATCTTGTTGGTGGAATTAACCTGGCGGGTCAGACAGTGATGAGGGCGGAATAATCCAAGAGCGGGGACAAGGCAGATGAAAAAATTTCTAATGCAATCAATACTGAGGAATCAACGAGGCGCAACTGCTATCCTGGTCGGCTTATGCTTATTTGCACTTATGGGTTTCGGCGCCCTGGCCGTTGACATCGGCCATCTCTGTGTGGCGCGTAACGAACTTCAAAATGCGGCCGATGCAGGTGCGCTTGCAGGCGCGCGATTCCTATACAACGACGACGGTACTGAAGTAAATACGGGTGCAAACCAGATCGCCTATGATGCGGCTACGGCAAACATGAGTGAACGGGCTCCGGTTGATGTCAACTGGACTGGTGGAAACGCAGGAGACGCACAGAGGGGTCACTGGAGTTTTGCCACCAGGACTTTTACCCCTAACGATTCTCTCTTACCAGTAGATCTCTGGAATGTCTCTACTGCCGAACTGGACGCCGATATCAATTTTATAAATGCCGTCAGAGTTACGGCCAGAAGACAGACCATGCCTATAGCATCTTTTTTCGCCGGGATCTTTGGCCATGTAGGCTTTCAGCGGGCTGCCGACGCAACGGCATACATCGGGTTTGCCGGCACATTGCCAGCATATCAAGTGGATCAACCAATCGCCATTTGCGAGGATAGTATTTTAGATGATAATGATACATACACCTGCAATGTCGGGCGTATGATCAACAGCGGGCAGGACAACGCAACTAACGAGACCGGGGGATGGACCAGCTTCAATCAGGATGACGACGCCTGTAACGGGGGCACGAATGCCCAGGAGGTGAGAAGTCTCGTATGTGCCGAAGGGAACCCAGCGACAATTCTTTTGGGCAAGGATATGGCGACAAGCGGCGGCGATATCCAGAGCGCCTTTAACGACCTGATTCAATGCTGGGCGGATAACACCACAAAGGAACGACTATGGCCGCTTGTTTTGCCGGTAGTGGACTGCGGCGATCAAAACAACGTGGGGACCTGCCAGGTGGTTAAGGGTGCGGTTGAAGTCAATATAGTATGGATAACCGGGGCAGGGGAAGACCCTGGCTACAATGACGCACCGACTAAAATGGAGCTCTGGTCAAACAGTGACCCGGATGGTGCAGTACGCTGGGATAGTTTTGTCGGATATTTCAGCCTGGAAAATGCTGACGGGACCTCGGCTCCGTATGCTAAAAAATCCATTTATTTCCTGCCGAGCTGTACACATCATCCCCCGATGGGCACTTCCGGCGGCGAAAACTTCGGCATCCTGGCAACGATACCGGTGCTTGTACAGTAAATGGTGAATTGGACCGCCAAAAGACAAAAAGGCATTATAAGGGGAAGATTCCATGGTTGATAATAATACCATCCGGATCAAGATAGAGGTTAAACAGGCAGGCCTCGGAAGAAAGCTGGATGAGATCATCGGCTCTATCGGAAGGATGCATGTGCAAAGGGCCCAGGATACCCGCCGGACCGATCTCTTGATCTTTGAGCTGAGCGATGATACCGCAAATGAATTTCAGTACATCGAGTCGCTGTTGAATTCCGATGCAGTTGCCGAGGTCTTTTTGATATCGGAAAATTCCGTCCCGGCTGTGCTGCTGCAGGCCATAAGAACCGGGGCCAAGGAATTTTTCCCTCAACCCCTTAACGAAGAAGAGCTAAGACAGGCACTTGAAAGATTCAAGGATAGAAGAGACAAGCCGGGCCGCAAAGATCCGGATGGGATCGGCCGGATCATAACCGTAATCGGCAGCAAGGGCGGAGTAGGGACGACTACTGTTGCCGTGAATCTGGCTGTCAATCTTGCCNNGAAGAAAAGCGTTCCACCATCAGTTGCACTGATAGACATGAACACGCTGTTCGGAGAAATTCCGCTCTTTTTGGAACTCAAGCCTGGGTTTCATTGGGGTGAAATTACCAAGAATATTGTCCGTCTGGATTCCACCTTTTTAATGAACATCCTTACAAAACACCTATCAGGGGTTTACGTCCTCCCATCACCGGGCCATCTGAATAATCGTGAACCAATGATTCCTGAGCTTGTGGGCCGTCTTATCGGTTTTATGCAGAGGATCTTTGACTTTGTGATAATTGACGGCGGGCAATCCCTGGATGAATCTTCTCTGAAGATCCTGGAAATGTCGGACATTGTGTTACTCGTATCTCTTTTGAGCCTTCCCTGTCTGTCCAATACCAACAGGCTTTTGGAGTCATTTGGTGATTTGGGCTATCTTCCGAAAGAACGCGTCAGGATCGTGGCGAATCGTTATTTAAAAAACTCGGATATTTCTCTCAAGGACGCTGAAGAGAGTATTGGTAAAGAAGTATTCTGGACCATACCGAATGACTATAAAACCACGATGTCCGCCATAAATAACGGAAAGCCCCTTTTCCAGATTGCCTCGAAAGCCCCTGTCACCAAGAGCATGGAAGGGCTGGCTGATTCATTTTTTGAAGGAGAGGAAGATCAGAAAACAAAGTGGTGGAGCTTCCTGAAACGACAGTAGTTGATGAAGCTGTTAGCTGAATTGAGCGATTAGCTGTTAGCTATTAGCTGTTAGCTGTTAGCTGTTAGCCATTAGCTTTAAAAAGGAATAGAGATGAGAGATTTTAGAGAACTCAAGGTATGGGAGAAAGCCCACCGTCTTACGCTACAGGTCTATAAAATCACAAAAAAATTTCGTAACTTCTCAATAAGTCCGGGCAAATCATATTTTGCGACTATCCATTGGATTCCCGCCTTCGCGGGAATGACGGGCGCTCACACCAAATCGTCATTCCCGCGAAGGCGGGAATCCAGTGACTGTTGCCCAGACTTATTGAAAAGTTACAAAATTTCCTTCTGATGAACAATTTGGA
>DFBQ01000011.1 GCA_002367355.1 Deltaproteobacteria bacterium UBA3076
ATATCGGTACAGGCACTATTTTCCTTGAGGCCCTTAGGCTGTCATTTTGATGTGTCTGGGGGACTGTTTCGGTTCGATTGCGGAAAATGACTCACATCTCTCACATCAAGGGGGGTATAAACATGAACCTTATCAAGGGCCTGAACCAACTTGCAAGCCATGGTGAAAAAATCATTCAAGGTAATCTTGGTTTGTTTTTTGGCCCACTCGTCGAGTGTTTATACCTTTAAAATACTCCTGAGTGATAAATGCAGCATCCTCTTTCACATCAAAGGATAAAGGCGTAATCAGGTGGATATCGTGTAAGATCTTGAGATGCTCGATTCTCTGTCTGAAGTGCCTTCTTTGACGTTCAGACACAGAGACGGCGTTTAGAACCCTGAGAGCCAATTGACGATCAGGATTCTTTTTATGAAAGGCCTTATAAATGATGGATTGCGGGCACTCACCCAACTTTTCAATGACTTTATAATTGGGAATTGTTCTCACAATTTGGTCCATGTTCAAGATCACCTCCTTAATCTCGGAGAGCTAAAGATAGAATGCATAGCTGAAAGTTTAAGGGATTAATCTTGAAAACGTGAACGAAGCAAAAGGCGTTGAAGGTGCTTTATTGATTATAATCTCTAAATCCCTCAATCCCCACTATACATTAAAGCGTATATCTACAATATCGCCATCCTGCACAAGGTAGCTTTTGCCTTCAAGCCTCACCTTACCTGCTTTCTGGGCAGCGGAATGGTTGCCGCAGACCATGAGATCATTGTAGGATACAACCTCTGCCCTGATAAAACCCTTCTCCATGTCGGAATGGATAGCCCCGGCAGCCCGCTGAGCAGGGGTGTCCTGCCGGATTGGCCAGGCGCGAACCTCATCTGTTCCCACAGTAAAGAGAGAAATGAGGCCAAGGAGCTGATAAGACTCTTTGATTAAACGGAAGGTGGCGGGTTCATCAAGGCCCATCTCTTCCCTGAAGAGTTCTGCTTCTTCAGGCGAGAGCTGGGCCAGTTCCATCTCAAGTCTTCCTTTAAGTTCTACAAAGACAATGGCATTGGGTACCTGCAGCTCTGTAGTACCAAGCTCTACTTCATCTCCGGTGTTCAGGACCACAATGCAGGGTTTTGCCGAGAGAAAGGCATAGCCCTTAAGCATCGGGGATTGAGCTGTTTCCGGATATCCCCTTAAGGCCTCTCCCCTTTCCAGGATCTCCCCGGCCTTTTTAAGGAGTTCCAGTTCCTCGGGATTTCCTTTCCCTGCTTTAGTAATCTCCTTTTCCAATCTCTCAATCTTCTTTTCCAGAATAATAAGGTCGGTGAGAATAAGCTCGGACTCTAGTGCATCCAGATCCTTCTGTGGTCTGGGAGGCTCGCCGGACCGATCGAAGTTTCGAACCACATGAACCAGGGCGTCCACAGGATGAAGAAGTTTAAGGAGTTCATCCATTGAAGACTCCATACCCTCTCTGCCAGAGATAGTCCCACCTATATCCACATACTGCACCCGGGCATAGGTGGTCTTTTTGGGGTTGTACATGGATGAGAGCTTATCCAAACGGCTGTCCGGCACCCTGACTACTGCCAGGTTTGGGTCCTTTTTGCCCTTTTGGTAGGCAGAGACCTCTGCAATGCTTCCTGTGAGGGCGTTAAATACAGTGGTCTTACCAGAACCTGATAATCCGACTATTCCTATCTTCATAAACTATATCTTTGTATAATTGCCATCCATAATTCAACATCCATAATTCAACATTCCTGCCGGCAGGGAGTGGGGTCTCCCTTGATTTTATCCAAGGCATGTTTAAGCACTGGAAGTATCACATCCATTCCCTGGGCCACGGCCAAAGGGCTGCCGGGCAGATTGATAATAAGTGTCTTGCCACAAACTCCGGCAATCCCTCTTGAGAGCATGGCCCTTGGTGTGGAATCAAGGCCCTTGATGCGGATGGCCTCCGCGATCCCGGGAACCTCCCGTTCTATTACGGACTTTGTAGCTTCAGGTGTGATATCCCTGGGAAACAATCCCGTGCCACCTGTTGTAACTATGATATCCAAAGAAGTTCTATCTGTCCATGTGATCAATATGTCTCTGACATCTGGTACTTCGTCAGGGACTGTCTTGTGTAAGAGCACATTGTAACCATGTTGTTCGAGCAGGTGACGGATCACAGGCCCGGATTCATCTCTCCTGTCTCCCCTGGCAGCGCTGTCACTCACAGTGAGAACACCGGCGGTATACATTGGTTGTCCTTCTAAGCCTTTTCTTCTTTTGCCAGGGAAATGATCTTTTCAGTTAGATTCGGTGGCACTTCTTCGTAATGAGATTGCTCCATGGTAAATGTTCCCCGGCCGGCGGTCATGGCATTAAGATCCAGCATATAGCGTTGTACCTCTGCCAGAGGAACAAGTGTTACAATGGCCTGTCCACCTTGGCCTGGTTCCATGCCCATAACCTTGCCCCGTCTGCTGTTTATGTCACCGATTATATCTCCAACAGAGTCATCGGGCACGGTTATGGTGAGTTTCACAATGGGTTCGAGCAGGGTAGGCCTGGCCTCCAGCATGCCTTTCTTGAAACAATTGATGGATGCTATCTTGAAAGCTATTTCAGAGGAATCAACCTCGTGGGATTTACCGTCATAGAAGCGCACCTTTACATCAACAACCGGGAATCCGGCAAGTGGTCCGGACCCTGTGGCTTCCCTTAGTCCCTTTTCCACTCCCGGAACGAAATTTCTCGGGACATTCATTCCCACAAGTGCCTCTTCAAACTCAAACCCCTTACCTCTTGGGCGTGGTGAGATGTCAAAGTGGACCTCTGCAAACTGCCCTGCTCCGCCGGATTGCTTTTTATGTCGATAAATAACAGCCTTTTTCGATGTTTTTATGGTTTCATGATAGGGAATACGCGGAAGGGCAAGGTCCACCTGCACGCCGAACTTCCTTGCCATCTTTTCCACAGTGGCATCTATGTGAATCTGCCCGTTTCCTGAGAGCAGGAGTTCCTTTGTCTGTTGATCGCGTTTTACATCAATTGTGGGATCTTCCTCCTGTAGTCGTGCGAGGGACTGGGTTATCTTCTCCTCATCTCCTCGACTCTTGGGCTTGAGGGCATAGGTCAGGACCGGCAAGGGAAGAGCCACAAATGGATAGGTTATCGCATTCGCAGGATCACAAAGGGTGTCACCGGTGGCTGTTTCCTTTAGCTTTGCTATTGCTACTATCTCACCGGGTCCAGCCTCTTCCAAAGGCTTTTGTGCTTTACCTTCAAGGGCAAATATCTGACCATAACGCTCAGTTTTTTCTTTGTTGGAGTTATAGAGCGAGCTGTCAGGTTTTAGCGTGCCGGAATAGACCCGGATAATGGAAAGACGCCCTGTATAGGGATCTGTAAGGGTCTTAAAGACAAGGCCGGATACCGGGGCGTCAGGAGACGGATCGCGTATTGTCTCATCCCCACTTTTGGGATCAGTGCCGGAGACACCCCCAAGCTCATCAGGCGAAGGCAGAAACTGTACAATTAGGTCAAGTAAGGTGCTGCCGGCTATGTTTTTTGTGGCAGAACAGCAGCACACCGGGATAAAACCTCCGTTCATTATGCCTTGTTTCAGGCCGGAAACGATCTCATCAGGAGTAAGTTCTTCGCCTTCTAAAAATTTTTCCAGCAGCACATCATCCGATTCTGCGGCAAACTCGATCAAATTGTTTCTCGAATTTTCAACTTCATCCTGCAGATCAGCCGGGATGTCAACAGGGTTGGCATTGCCGCTTCTATCATTACTGAACTCAAAGGCCTTCATTTGTATGAGATCTACAATACCCCTAAAATCCTCCTGTTCCCCCAGCGGCAGAGAAACCGGAACCAGTCTCAGGTCCAGGGCTTCCTTTATTGCATCCAGGGTCTTTTGGAAGTCTGCTCTCTCTTTATCCATTTTGTTGACACACATAACGACAGGAAGGCCTGAGTCCTTAATAATGGACCATACCTTCTGTGTCTGTGGTTTTACCGGATTTACAGCATTTACCACGAACAATACATTATCAGCCGCCCTGATGGCCGCCTTGGCTTCAGCGATGAAGTTATCATCCCCAGGTGCGTCCATAAGGTAGACTTTGGCCTTTTTCCAGGTCAGATGATGAAACGCTGTGCTAACGGACATGTTGCGTTTGATCTCTTCGGGCTCAAAGTCCAATACAGAGGATCCGTCATCGACCTTGCCCATGCGCGAAGTCGCCTTGGCAGTGAAAAGCATGGCCTCTGCCAGAGAAGTTTTGCCGCTCCCACTTTGGGCGACCAGAGCGAAATTTCTGATGTTGCTGACGTCCATAGATGCTAATCCCTTCCTTTTATAGATTTATGGTAAGCGTTCACAGGGCACCGCATCTGCTTTGTTGTCGGGCACTTGAAGTACAGGAAGTACGTCTGCGTACCCTCCGCCTTGCATCTGCAGCACCCTGTAAACGCTTACAGTTCGGTGAGTTGCGGTAAAACGGGCGTTGTAACCCCATGAACGCTTACGATTTATGTTTCCCAGTACCCCACCTCATATAGTCTTTTATAAGATAGGCTGACTCTTCACGTTCGATTTTGACTGCGCATACCTTGAATTCAGGTGTCTTGGCGATCGGGTCCAGTGCCCTGCTGGTCAGGATATTTGTCCTGGTCTCAGCAAAATTGAAAGTCATGCAGACAACACCGGCAGGGACAATTTCCGTTATCTTTGTTTTGGCTTTTATGCTTCCTCTCCTTGATGTCACTTTTATGACTTCACCATCCTGGATCTCCAGAGTAGCGGCATCAGCCGGGTGTATCTCAACATGCTCTTCCTCCCGAAGCTCATCAAAGCCTTCTGCCTTATGCGTCATGACTGCGTGATAATGAAAGGCGCACCGCCTGGTGATAAGGATAAAGGGATACTCGTGGCTGGTAGTCTCTGCTGGAGGCCGATATGAAATGGGTGCGAATTTTGCGCGCCCGCTCGGTGTGCTGAAGCGCTTACTGTAAAGATACGGCGTCCCTGGATGTTCGTGATCCGGGCAGGGCCATTGGAGGCCGGACTTCTCAATACGTTCATACGTGATGCCCCCGTAAATAGGGGTCAGGCCGCGCATTTCCTCAAAAACCTTTTGAGGGCTGCCAAAATCAAAACCTTTGGCCCCCATGCTTTTTGCAATATCGCATATAATCATCCAGTCGGGACGTGAATTGCCTTTAGGCTCTATTGCTTTGCGGACCCGTTGTACCCGCCGTTCAGTGTTTGTAAAGGTCCCGTCTTTCTCAGCAAAACTGGCAGCCGGGAGCACAACGTCTGCCAATCGCGCTGTCTCTGTGAGGAAGATATCCTGCACAACGAACAGTTCCAGGTGTGATATGGCCTTTTCGATGAAAGTTGTGTCCGCGTCCGTGACTACCGGGTCTTCGCCCTTCAGATAGAAGGCCTTAATTTTACCATCATGGGCAGCTTCAAACATCTCGGTCAATGTGAGCCCGTTTGATGGACTGAGCTTACAATTCCATGCCTTTTCAAACTTTCTCCGCACCTTTTCATTTTCCACCTTTTGATAACCGGTGTATACGTTGGGAAGCGCCCCCATGTCACAGGCGCCCTGAACGTTATTCTGCCCCCTTAAGGGATTTACGCCTGTTGAGGGTGTGCCGATATTACCCGTGAGTAGCGCCAGGTTGGCCAAGGCCCGCACATTATCCGTCCCATGCGAGTGCTCGGTGATACCCAGGGTATACAGGATCGTAGCGGGTATATACGAGCCAAACATCCTGGCTGCTCTGGCTATGTCCTGTGCGGGAACACCGGTAATTTTCTCAGCGGTTGCCAGGTCATTCTCCATGATGGAGGCCTCAAAGGCATCATAATCCTCGCATCGTTCCTCAATAAAGGATGTGTCCATGAGATTTTCTTCGATAATGACCCTCATTATCCCATTCAGGAGTGCCATATCGGTTCCGGGACGAAGCCTGAGCCAGATATCGGCCATGCGGCAGAGAGGTATGCGCCGGGGATCAACTACAATGAGCTTTGCACCCTTTTGTACAGCCCTGGTAACCTGTCTGCCTATAATGGGGTGATTAGCTGTTGTATTGGTGCCGATGGCAAAAATGCAAGCTGCATCGCTGATCTCATTGATAGAGTTCGTCATGGCACCGCTACCGAAGCTGGCGGCCAGACCGGCCACCGTGGGCGCGTGTCAGAGACGGGCACAGTGGTCAATATTATTGGTTTTTAAGACCGCCCTGGTAAACTTTTGAAAGAGGTAGTTCTCTTCATTTGTGCATCTGGCCGAGGAGATGGCAGCGATCTCATCTCCTTTGTAATGGGCCAGGCTGCTTGCCACATATTTGATTGCCTGGTCCCAATTGATCTCTACAAACTTGCCTTCTCTTTTCACAAGGGGCAATGTAACCGGTCTGCCTTCTTCTGTTACTTTAACTACAGAGGACGGCTGTGCATATTCATCGTATGCCCGCATGAGCGGGAGAGACAGCCTGTCCGGACTATTTACGAAGTTATAACCAAAGCGCCCGCGAACACAGAGATTGCCCTTGTTGACAGGACTTTCATCATCGCCCCTGGCCTTTACGATGGTGTTTCCGCGCACGCCCAGATAGAGTCCGCACCCCACTCCACAGTATGAACAGGTGGTTTTTACTTCACGGGTTGGGTATTCAGTCTTTTTGGGTACCAGGGCACCTACAGGGCAACGCTCCATGCATTCCCCGCAAGAAACGCATGCAGAATCTTTCAAGAGTTTGTTGGCAAACGTGCTGACTCTGAGGTCGTAACTCCGATATGCCATGTCGATTGCGTCATTACCTACAATCTCATGGCAGGTACGGACGCATATTGTGCACTGCACACACTTGTTGGGATTGAAATCGAAAAAGGGGTTGCTGGTGTCAATGGGGAGATCCTTGGCCACATGCTCTAAGCGATTAAACCGATGCTCATTGAGACCTATACGGTTCACCAGTTCCTGAAGGCGGCACTGCCCGCTCTTGGGACAGAGAAGGCAGTTGAAGTCATGATCACTCAAGATGAGTTCAAGGATCACCCTGCGCAATCGTTCAATTTCAGGATCGTCCGTAACAACCACTATCCCTTCCTCCACAGGAGTCCGGCAGGCCGGTTCAAGTCTCCTTTGACCTTTGATCCTGACCAGACACAGGCGACATACGCCTATGGATGAGACATCAGGACAATAGCACAGGGTAGGGATATAGATACCTGCGTCCTGGGCCGCTGTGAGGATCGTAGCACCCTCATCGGCCCTTACCGTAATTCCGTTTATGTTCAAAGAAACGCTACTCACTCTTATCACCTAAGCCTTCTATCCGGCCTGTAACACACTCCACTGCGTTGAACCGCTTGGGACAGACCTTCATGCAGGTCCCGCATTTGATACACTTACTCTGGTCAATCTCGTGGACCTGCCATTTTGCACCTATAATGGCACCAACCGGACAGGCCTCAAGACATTTCATGCAGGCCTTACACCTGTATGGCTTGATACGGTAGAAAATAAGAGATCTGCACACAAGGGCCCGGCAGCGCCTTTCAAGGATGTGTTCTTCATACTCCTTGCGGAAGTATCGTATGGTAGAAATAACGGGGTTTGGGACTGTCATTCCAAGGCCGCATATGGAGGCCTGCTTGACGGCATCGGATAATTCAAGCAGGATCTCAATATCTCCGGGCTTCCCATCGCCTCTTGTGATGTCCCGCAGGATCTTGAACATCTGCTTTGTGCCAAGCCGGCACGGAGTACACTGCCCACAGGATTCATTCTGGGCAAAATCGAGGAAGTACCGGGCGATATTCACGATACATGTGTCCTCATCCATGACAAGCATGCCCCCGGAGCCAATAATTGATCCTGCCTTGGCCAGCGATTCGTAGCCAACTGGCAAATCCAGGAGTTCTTCAGGGATACATCCGCCCGAAGGCCCGCCGGTCTGAACCGCCTTGAAACGCTTCCCTCCCGGGATCCCCCCGCCTATATCAAAGATAATCTCGCGAAGCGTCGTACCCATTTCTACTTCGACCAGGCCCACATTCTGGACCTTTCCCACAAGTGAGAATATCTTTGTTCCCTTGTCAGTGGGAGTGCCTATTTCCGAATACCACTTGCCCCCATTCAGAGCAATCCTGGAGACGTTTGCAAGTGTCTCCACGTTATTTATGACAGTAGGCTTACCCCACAATCCCTGTATGGCAGGGAATGGGGGTTTTGGTTTTGGCCGGCCGCTTCTTCCTTCGATTGAGGCTATAAGCGCTGTTTCCTCTCCACACACAAACGCGCCTGCTCCCTTTACGATTTTGATTTCAAAATTAAACCCGCTCCCCATAATATCATGCCCAAGAAGCCCTAGATCAGTGGCTTGAGCGATGGCTGTAGACAGATGATGGACAGCCAGTGGATACTCTGCTCGCACATATATAATCCCTTGAGAGGCCCCAACTGCATATCCGGCGATCATCATCCCTTCCATCACGCTGTAAGGATCGCCTTCCATCACGCTTCGGTCCATAAAGGCACCCGGATCGCCCTCATCGCCATTACAGATGATGTACTTTTCTTCACCAGGGGCGTTGCGTGCTGTTTCCCATTTGATACCGGCCGGGAATCCGGCCCCTCCTCGCCCCCTCAGGCCGCTGAGTTTGATTTCTTCAATGACTCCTTCAGGGGTCATTTGAGACAGGATCTTAGCAAGGGCTTGAAAGCCGTCGACCTTGATATAGTCCTCAATGCTCGTAGGATCTATAATGCCACAGTTTTTCAGTACAATCCTTCTCTGTTTCTGGTAAAATGGAATATCATTTTCATGAAAGCACTTTTGGCCGGTGACAGGGTCTTCGTATAAAAGCCTTTCAACTACCCGGTTTTCAATCAATGTCTCAGAAATGATTTCCGGCACGTCCTCTTTTGTTACGTGCTGGTAAAATATTTTTTCCGGGCCCACGATCACAATCGGACCCCTCTCGCAAAATCCATGACAACCTGTCTTTTTGACAGTTATCTCATCCTCAAGCTCCTGGTCCTTGATTCCCCTGACAAAGGCCGCCCTGACATGTTCACTTCCAGACGACATGCAACCGCTTCCACAGCAGACACTGACCACTTTCCCGGTTGTCTGCTCACCGGCAATGAGGGATTCCCTGAGGAGTCTTAACGATTCCGCACTATTTATTCCGTAGTCTTCTGTTGATTGTATTGAGATTGATTTATCCATATCTATATTACGTTTTCGACCATCTGATTATAACGTAAAGCCGGCCGACGGTACCGGCCATCTCCGCAAACAGGAAATATCTTTTCCTCTGCGGTCTCTGCGGTGCAAAGCATTCCGTGCAGAATCATGTCCGGGTCTCTGTATCATCAAGGTCCTCTGTCAATATTTTTTTGACCTTTCTCACTGTCATTTTCGAATGGACTTCGTCATCTACAAGGACAACCGGAGCCAGAGCACATGACCCAAGGCAGGCCACTCGCTCAAGACTGTATTTGTAGTCCGGAGTCGTCTGACCTGTCTTGATCCCAAGGCATTTTTCAGCTGTTTCCAGGATGTCACGTGCACCCAGTACATGACAGGCAGTCCCCTGGCACACGGAGACAAGATGATCACCTCGGCGGGTCAAATAAAAATGGTCATAGAAAGTTGCCACGCTGAATACCTGGCTCGGCGGCAACTTCAAGAAATCTGCAATTGAGGACAAAGCGGCCTCGGGCAGATACCCAAACTCCTCCTGAACCCTTTGCAGGATGGAGATCAATCCTCCCCTTTTTCCTTCAAAAACTGCAAGTATCTTATTAAGTCTTTCAGTATCCATACAATTGCAAGATCCTTTGTTCTAAATTCCTCTCTTAACGCTTCCCCTGAATGATGTCCTCAGCCATCCGCACATCGTCCATGCCGCCGATGAACACAGGCACCCTCTGATGAAGATGCTGCGGCTCAATATCGAGTATACGTTCAGTACCGGTGCTTGCATGTCCTCCTGCCTGTTCGACTATATAAGCCAGGGGATTGACTTCGCACGTGAGCATCAGTTTTCCATGGGGCTTTGAAGGATCCTTTGAGTTCTCCGGATACATGTAGATTCCACCTTTCAGGAGATTCCGGTGAAAATCCGTTACAAAAGAGCCTGTATAACGCCCTGTGTAAGGACGACCTGTCTTTAAATCAGGCGTTTTAAAGTACTCGATCGCGTCCTGGATATTCTCCTCCCAGAAATAATAGTTCCCCTCATTGACGCTGTAGGTCTTGCCTTTTTTGGGTATGCGAATGTTCTCATGGGAAAGAAGAAACTCGCCAATACTTGGTTGCAGCGTAAACCCATGAACCCCATCCCCTGTTGTGTAGACCATCATAGTGCTTGATCCATAAATACAATAACCTGCCGCCACCTGCTCACAACCGGGCTGCAGGGCGTCCGCCATCAAGCCGAATTCTCCAAGGCCTCGTTTCTTGAAGAGTGAGAAAATCGAGCCGATCGCAACAGGTACATCAATATTTGTAATGCCCCCCAGGGGATCAAAGATCAATATATAGTTACCCTTGGCATACTTTTTGGGAATAGGTATCAAATCCGTATTCATTTTGGAGGCCATGCAACTCAAGCATCCCACGTGACTGAGGCGGTTCACAATTGTAGAGTTGGCAAATTCGTGTAATTTTTGCACGACTCCTTCGTCACCACTCGCTGACTCAATAGTATCAAGTGCATCGGACAAGTTTGCCTTGTCCACTTTTTGCGCGATGATCTTGGCTGCCACTGTCAGCTCTGACAGAATAGATGTAAAGGCACCCGTTGCCTCCGGCTGCTCTTTTTGACTGGACAAAATGAACTCAGTAACAGTTATCCCTTTAGCCATTTTAAATCCACTCCTTTTCTATAAAAACATAAAAACCTATCTATTTCGCCTCTAAGTTAGCCTATTAGTCTGTAGCCTAAAAGGTAAATCAGCTAATTTATCGTGAAAATACAATCTCACCTAACAGCCTTCAGCCTAATAGGCTATTATAGCCTACAGTTCCAGCCAGGACTCGGAGAATATGGTCTTTCCCATCAGGACTCTGGTCGTCTTGTAGTATTCCATTTCCCCGGGAGAAAGGGTGCCGGGGTCAGGTTCGTTTTCGTCCATTATATCGTGAACCAGCTTCAGCAATTCAGGCATTTGCCCATGGGCCAGTTTGATTAACTCATGATCGTATGTGTCGACAATGGCCGACCATATTCCATGTTTCATTAACATGGCCAGAAAAGCCCGGTTGAGATATGGCCGTTTCTCAGCAGAAACACCGTTTGAGACATTTGAGAGGCCTATTATGGACTTTACGCCCGGAGCGATCTCAGGCAACATGCCCATGAACTCCAATCCACTCATTACCTGGTCTGATCCCAGGGTTATCGGGGTGGCAATTGGATCTATCAGAATCTTCTCGTTTGGGATCCCGGCCTTGTTCATGGCCATGGAGAGGTCTACAGTCATGGCTGCCCTCTCGTTAGAATCCCTGGGCATGCCGTCCACTCCCCAGAGCAGGCCCACAACGTTACAGCCTGTCTCAGCAGCTACAGGTATAAGCTTATTCATTCTCTCAGGCTGGAGCGAAATAGAATTCATCACATGTATCCTGGGATTCCCGGCTGCCTTCATGCCGGCAATCAATGCGTCGGCATTTGTGGTGTCAAGGGACAGAGGGCAGTCGGTTATTTCCTCTGTAATATTGACCATCCAGGGCATTAACTTAGGCCCTTCCTTTCTGGCAGGCCCGATGTTCAGATCCAGAAAATCCGCTCCGTCCGCCACTTCTTCATTGGCCATCAACTGAATCGGCCCGGGATCGCGTTCCTTCATGGCCTTTCCAATCCGGGTACCCATGATATTTATGCTTTCAGCTATGCATTGGACATACATGATTACACCTCAGCCCGCCAGTCCCTCAGAAAGGGAGGTATATGGCTTGCCTCTCTGGGGCCGATCTGGATCTTCCAGTCCGGAAGTTCCTCCTCCAGCTCACCTTTTATAGATGCCAGATATCCTGGGATAATCAGGTTCCTGTGTTTGATCCTGTCTTCTATGTTTGATTTTTTGACAAACATACCTATTAGATCCGCACTGAATTTTCCCGCGGCCCAGGCAGTAAGTACTGAAAGGCCCTCTGTATCTTTGATTAGGAGCCAGGATGGAATTTTGCTGCCCTCGACTTCTCCTGAGACGATAAAGTAAGTCAGGGAAAAATTGCATGTAATAAGTACAGGAGAGTTCTCATCCGGCCCGTTTATTGGATAAATATCCTCCTCGACCACCATAGGTCTCTGAGGATCAGTAAAGATATTAAGCCGCTCAAGCAGGAGCGGGAACAGGGTATCTCCCTGCAGGTCAGACATAACTATGATGCCGGCGTACTTGGCCACCAGGACCGATGCAATCATTGTTTCAAGAAGAGGATCCCCGGTCATCTCACAAGTGAAAGAGATGGTGGGGAATCCAAGGGCCTTGTACTTGTGTTTTGTAGAAGCCCTGCGTATGGCTACCTGATCTTCAAGCGCAGCCCTTACAGTCCTGGCACCTGTATCCAGGACAAGATATTTAAGCCCTGCCTTTTGTAACTGCTCTGAGATCTCCGCAGCCTCTCCCAAGGTCTTACCCCTCACTGCCAAAGGGCAACCAGCTTCCCTGGCTATCTCTGCCATAGTCTCTGAATTTTCCTTTGTGGCACAGTAAAGAAGGGGCTTGTGGTCTCCGCAGACTTTGGCGCCTGCTGCAAGGCAGCCGGCCTGATCGCTCATGAGGATAATAGCAGCATCAGGGCACTCGTTCCGGACACGTTCCACCAGAGAAGTAAATGCCCCTTCATCCCCGGTGGTGTCATTTACAGCTATCAGGTCGGCCTTGAGCTCCAATCCTACACGATCATAGCGCAGATCATTAAAACGCTGTAAACGCCCTGCGATATTATCCTCGTCCATATCGGTCATGACCAGGACTGCAATACCTGTCGGGTGTTCAAACCTTTTTTCATGCCGGTACAGACAGGTCTCTCCTCCCATCTCAAAGATGTTATCACCACTGCCAAGGGTAATAGGCCGGATGGGCGGAGCAGACGCCTCTCCCACCTTTTCCTTTACCTCATCAGAGACATGCGGGCATGCGCCTATATCTACCTGACCGGCTGCCACCTTCATGGCAAAGGCCAGGCAGGTGGGTACACCACACTCCCCGCAGTTCGTCTTGGGGAGCATCTTCAGGATTCCTATCCCAGTGAGTGCCATTAGTTATCCTTCTCCTCAGGAACTGTTCGCTCCAAACACAATATTGTCCAACTTATTTGCGAACAGTTCCTTACATCACTTTTTCCATATTCAGCGCCGGGTGCTTTTTCTCCTTAATATAACGGAGCACTTCGTCTTCTGTGATACCCACTTCATCATCCGCTATCATCTCAACCAGATTAGGGACATTTTCTTCCTTAGCCCTTTCCTGGAGGCGATCCCTGATCTCCTCTTTCAGTATTTTGGGCATCCACACTACACGCTTGAGCCCGCCTTCAGCCTTCATAAACTGCCGGCTACAGATGTAATGTTTGGAAACACCAAGAAAACCGGGAGTAACCTGTCCTCCACCAACCATTCCAGCCAGAGTGGTAAACTTCATTCCGGCCGGGGTCATTCCCATGTAATCCCTGTTAACAATCATTATGCCGTTACATATGGGAAGCATAGTGGCGATACATTCAAAGCAGCCGCAGGCGGTCATTGGATCTATCATAAGGCTATAGGCACTGACACGCTCAACTTTACCCCTGGACGCCTTATTAACAAAATCGTTTATACCAATCCACTGACCGAGGTCGGCATCGATAAGGTCTCCCTTGGCTATGGGCTGGTTCGGACCTGTGGGATTGATTTCAAAGGAGGCCTTACCATCCAGCCAGTTATACGCACCGCACATGCCCACGCGCTCAGGGGTAATCACACATACGTGGCTTGGGGCAAAGGACTGGCAGAGAGTACACGAATAGAAAATCTCTTCACTCTCGTCCGTCATGGAGCCCAGGCGCTCATCCCTGGCAGCGTAGACAGCCTTTGCCATCTCGATGACCTCCTTTACCCGGGCCTCCTCCGTATAGATTTTTACCTGTACCTTGTCCACAATGGCACCAAAGTCCTGATGGAGCTTTCCGTGGAGGATGCGCCCGATATGCTCGAACTTGAAGCCCTTTTCTATAGCCGCCTTGCCGGCCCTGAACCACATTATGTTCCGCTGCCCGATGTGCATGACTCCCTGGGCATAGTTGATCAGGTGGTGAAACTGCCGCTCAAGGATAGGCTCGAAGTCAGACTGCATCTGCCGGCCCGTGACCTCGACCAGTATGGCGAGCGGGAGCTTTGCACCTTCTTCCATGTCTGTTATTTCCGGTCCTTCTACGGTGACCAGCCCGTCCTGCACCTCATCCATTTCTTTGGAGACCAGGAGCTCAACTCCCAGGCTCCTTCCACCGCCGCACTCAAGATATAGGTCATCCTTCCTTACACGTTCCCCTTCAAAGGCAGGACCGTAAGCCATTGGAATATCGATCTTGGAAACAGTGACCTTGAGTCCCCTCACTTCTATGGCCTTCTGGACAATCTCATCGTGTGGGATTTGGCTGACCACATGCTCGTAAGTACAGATACCAGTGGGTAGTACCTGCGGTATATCCCAGTCGGATATGGTTGGAAAACCCCAGTTTATGGCCCCTGCTGCATTGGCATACCATTCATCCGAGACCGGACCAAATGCAATAACAAAGGCAAATATCCGATCCTTGTTGTAGATCAGGTTTCCCTTGAAATCACCGGGCTTTATGCCGCCAAAGGCAAGGGCAACGCGACAGGCAAAGCCCATGGCAAACACTGCAGAGGTATATGTGGGCCCAAAGGGCACAAGGCGTGTGGACCAACCGATCTGTACGTTCTGCTTTGCCAGTTGATCCGGCATAGATATCCCATCGGTCTGATCATGCATGAATATATAGAGGTTTTTTTGCTGCAATTCCAAAGCAATTTTTTCAGCCACCTCCGGATCCGAGGGAGTGCCGAGTATTGCTGCAAATCCCGGGGCAGTACCATCGACGAACTCTACGCCGCGTTTACGGAAAATTACATCATCTGCTGCCCCAAGCCATAGGCACTCATCTGTGGGGTCCTCGGTCTTTGCATAAAGGCCGGATTCCTCAACGTATCCCATGGCCTCATGCATTTCCTCGGCAAAAAAAGTAGCCATCCCGGCATCCAGGGCCGGTGCCAGATACGGCAGCCATGCTTGGTCACCGACCTGTGCAGGAAGCAACTTTCGACATTCCTGAAAGATTTCCTTCATGTCCCCCAGATGTTTTACAGGGGCTCCCAGAACGCTGTAAATTACCGGCAGGTAATAACCGGTATTGGGAAAACCGACTTCTTGTTCAGGCCCAAATTTCTTCAGGGCTTTTTCATATTTTTCTTCAGCCATGTCCACTATCTTGTGGGCCCCTCGAATCGCGGCTGAACATATAATCTTCGACATTACAATCCTCTCTGGAAAAACAATTTGGAATTCGTAATTGAGTTATAAAGCAATAACTCAAATTCTAAATTCCAAACTCATTATTAACTCTTCATTATTAACTCTTAACTATATTTACCCCATCATTCCCCTTATCAGTGCCTCTGTCAGGGCGATTGCTTTCGGGTGCATCATTACCATGAGTTCGCCCCCGGCAAGCAGCAAAGTTGAGGCGGTTACGGCCTCCATGAGCACTCCCCTGCGCTCTTGATCCCCCAAAAGGGCATCACTTGGTAAACGGCACTCCTTGGTCTTCCAGACTTCCCTTCCGAGATTGCATATGAAGGGTACCTGGAGCTTCTCATCCTGCTGGGTCAGGGCAGCCAGCCTTATACGCTCCATGACTGAGTAGGAGTATTCAATGCCGTAACCTACAGCCCCGATAGAGGGGTCCATCAAGATCTGATCCGGGGATAATCCAAGGTTCTCCAACAAAATATTCAGTTGCTTTGCAAGATTTACGTCAATGGGCGTAGATGCCACAACCGGAAGCTGAAAGGCCATGGCCGTGGCCCCTAAGGAACGATAATTTGCATCACTCAGCGGACCCAGGCACACCTTGCGATTGCCCACAAGGTTGGTCACCTCTCTCAAGGTCTCGGTATCTTTTTCAGCATTTCCGCAACCCCAGAGGATCACAGGCACATCTATTCCCTCTATAACTGACTGGGCCTTCCTGGCTGCCTCGTCAGAGGGCCGGTTCATGCCGTTGGGATCAGTGCTGACAAGAGAAAGACAAATGGCCTCTGCGCCATAGTCGTCTATGCACTTCCTGGCCCATGCAACAGGATCAGAAAACACATCGGAATAATATTTGCTGAGCACATCAGGCCAGTCTTCCGGCTCTGAGTCCAGGATTCCAAAGGCCACTTGCGGCGCATGGGGCATATCTCCTTCAAACATATAAAAGGGCAAAGTAGAGGATCCGCCAACGGTCAGCGCCTTTTCACCCTCACCCAGGCTTACCTCGCAGATAGCGCCGGTGCAGGATTCTGTAAACTGGTTCCCTGGTACAGGACCTGCTCTTTCGGAAAGAGACATGGTTTCCTTTGGAAGTTCAGCAACAGAGAGACCCTCTATTCCAGTTGGTTCAGTTGGAGCAGGGGCCACTTTTCTTGCCTCGGCCTTTACCTTCTCAGTCACTGGAGCGGCCTTGGGTTCGGGAGTGGGCGGGACCTCTGTTTTCTCCGTTACCTCCGGCTCGGCAGGAACCAACACAGGAGCTACTTCCCCGGACTCTGCCTTCAGAAGACCGGCCTTTGCCTTTTTATCATCCGGCTCCAGCTCCAGGGCCTGCTTGAAGGCCTTCAAAGCCCCGTCAGCATCACTTTTGTGTAAAAGCACATTGCCTCTGGCAACAAAGCGTATCACCCGTTTTTGCTGCCACTCTTCGGGACTCAGTCCCTCAGGACACGGAGGGACTCCTTCCGGTACGGCCGGCGCTGCTGCTTCCTCAGTCGGCGCAGCAATTTCATAGGCCTCCCTGGCCTTTTTCAGTCCTTCCCCGGCCTTTTGGTCCTTTGGCTCAATTGCCAACGCCTTTTCAAAGGCATCAAGTGCTCCGGCTGCATCATTTTTATGGAGGAGCACATTGCCTTTGGCTACAAGGTTAACTACCTCTTTGTGCCTGGCCTCTGCCTCCGGTTTTTCTATCTCTTTCCTGGGGGCAGCAGTCTCCTCAGAAGGAACTGTTACCTGTTCGGCTGTATCCATGTGCAAAAGGAATTCCGCCTCAAAAAATCGCCTCAGGGCCTCAAGCTGATCCTTATTTATGCCCAGACCTTTGCTCAGGGCCTCAAGCCCAGACCTGAGGGAGGTTAACGCGCTCCTCTCACGGCTTGAAAGCGCACTGCTTTCCCTCTTTTCGGCCAATCCCCTTACAGCCTGGGCATGTCCCAGTCCGGCCTTGGTCTTTGCAAGTTCTGCATTAAGCCGCTCTATTTCGGTTTGCTTCTGGCCGGCAATTGTCTTTGCTTCCTCTGCCTGCCTCTTAAGACCGGAAATCTCCGAGGTTACCCTCACTTTCTCCTTTACGACGAGATCTCTTGATGCCTGGGCCTCTGCCTTGGCCTGCTCAAGTGCCTTTTCTATCTCCGCTTTTGCGTCTTTTTTTGCATTAGACACTATCAGCTCTATGGACTCGGAACTCCTCAGCCTTGGTTCAACTGTCTTTGCCCCCGGTCTTGGAGAAAGACCCGCAAGGGAGACTATCTCAGGGACCGCCTGTTCCCATCCAATGGCCATAACGTGGACCCCGGCCACACCTGGTATTTCACGGACCTGCTTTATGATATCTACGCAGATATTGATACCTTCTTCCTTTGGGTCCTTTGCGCCCTTCAGACGTTCGATAACATCATCCGTAACATCAAGGCCCGGCACGAATTTTTTCATATACCGCGCCATGCCAACCGACTTGGGGGGCGTTACCCCTGCAAGGATATAGACTTTTTCATGGAGACCAAGGTCTCTCACGATCTCCATGAACCTGGCAAATTTCTCGACATTGTAAATAATCTGGGTCTGTATGAAGCTTGCGCCGGCCTCCACTTTCTTGGCCACTCTTATGGGCCTGTACTCAAATGGGTCGGCAAAGGGATTTGCGGCCGCACCGAGCAAAAGCCTTGGCTCATGAGACTTGATTTCATCACCGCACTGGAATTTTTTATCATCCCGCATGGCCTTGATCATACCAAGGAGCTGTATGGAGTCCATGTCAAAGACACCCTTTGCCTGGGGATGGTTTCCGAACTTCTGGTGATCTCCGGTAAGGCACAAGAGATTCTTTATGCCAAGTGCCGAAGCCCCCAGGATATCTGATTGTATGCCGATGCGGTTTCTGTCCCTGCAGGTCATCTGCATCACAGGTTCCACACCTTCTGCCAATGCAATAAGCCCTGCGGTCAGGCTGGACATCCTTACTATAGCTGTCTGACAGTCTGTTATATTAACAGCGTCTACATGGCTCTTGAGAATACGGGCCTTATCACGGACTACATCAAAATTGCCGTTTTGGGGTGGGCCAAGTTCTCCGGTCACTGTGAACTGACCTGAGGTTAAAACCTGTTCTAGATTGCTTCCTGATATCACGGTAGCAAGTCCTCCCTGATCCTGCGACGCGGCCCGCCATGACCAGACGGTCTCCAGTCGCGAATGGGCACGATCTCTCTGAGTAGTTGGTCCTGTTTTCGACCGGTCAGTTTTTTACAGATCTGATGCCATATGCAAGGCACATCCTTATTGATCTCGCATCTGCCCCCCACAGACCCTCCACATGGCCCGTTGGACAGACTTTTGGCACACCTTGCGACAGGGCAAAGTCCGCCAGTCAGGTGTAATACGCAGGCCCCACAACCGGCACACATCTCGGCCCACTCGCCGCTGCTCAGATTGGCGCCGTAAAATGATGTATTAAGGGCAGGCAACACATTGACGTCAGGGCAACGGTCTGCGATAAAATTGACACCAACCCCGCAGGCCATTGAGAGAACTGCGTCGTATTTTTTCCCATCTTTTTTCAGCGGTTCTAAATATTCCGGATCGCACTGTCTAACATAAGTTGCTTCATCAATCTCTATTGGTTTTCCAGCCTTTTTTCTTCCGAGGCGTAGCGCAGAGGCAAGAACACCCACTTCCTTATCACCACCGGCAGAACATACTGCCACGCAACCTCTGCATCCAAGGACGAGCAATTTTTCTATCCCGGAGATCATCTCCAGGATTTCATCCATAGGCTTTTGGTCAGCAATTATCATTATTATATCACTCCCGATCTATGTACTATCTAGGTTGAGCGGTTCAAGGTTCAAAGGTTGAAGAGCCCTAAGTGCCTGATATCAAAAGGATGATGCCTCAATAGAGACGACACGCATATTTCACCCAATGGGTGAAAGAGGTTAATCTGGGTATTGTGCTTTAAAGTGATGTATATCAATACCTTATAACCTTTGAACCTTGAACCTTGAACCAATCACTTTAAGTACTATGCAGTCGCTCTAATTTTGAGATCCGTGTTGTCATCTCCCTTACCGCCTCCACAATGGGCTGAGTCTCACCACAGTGAACAAAGAACATCTCAATCCGGCCCGGATCAATATCCAGCTCCTTAAGGAGTTTTTTTGTATAACCAACTCTTTTTTCAGCCC
Source organism: Deltaproteobacteria bacterium UBA3076 (assembly GCA_002367355.1). Lineage (GTDB taxonomy): Bacteria > Desulfobacterota > Dissulfuribacteria > Dissulfuribacterales > UBA3076 > UBA3076. The sequence continues at coordinate 19,748 of DFBQ01000011.1, forward strand.
GCCTGCTGCCGGACAGGTTGTGGCATTCATCTGCGCGGCAACCTGCCACAAATACTGCCTCAGCACCTTGTTCAAAGGCATCTAACAGTGCAGGCACCTCAATACGACCAGTACATGGCAGCTTCTTTACATCCAGACTTTCCGGAATAAGACCTGCCTCCCTCAACGTATCAGTAGCAACACTGGCCGTGTAGTTGCAGCAAAAGGCCACGATTCTTCCGGTTGGGTGATTGTTATTCATATGTTCGCTCATTTTAACTTGATTTATTGCAACTACTTAGGTGTTTAGGCTGAAGGCTGAAGGCTGAAGGTGGAGAAGGGCTGACAATTAATAATTGGCCTTCCACCTTCAACATTCAACATTCACAATTCAACATTATTATTTAATTATCCTGTCACCCACTTACTCAACTTACTCAGTCCCCTCTGTTCAAGTGATGGGGCCAGGGTAATGGCCCCGGCAGGACACTCCATGACGCATATACCACAGGCCTTGCAAAGCTCCGGTTCAATATACGCTTGTCCTGTATCAGCAATATGGGGCGCGCCAAAGGGACAGAACCTGACGCATGTGAGGCATGCCACGCATTTCTCAGGATTTACTTTTGCCAGGAGCCCCAGATTTGCCAGACGCTCCTGATCCACCAGACCCTGTTTGAGGGCCTCATCCCGCAGGGCCTTGATCACATCACTGCAACGAACTCCCTGGGGACAGACCTCTGCGCAGTTCTGACACTGGGAACAGGCCCAGATCATATCCGAACTCAAGAGCTGTTTCTCAAGCCCAAGGACCACCATGTGCACTATCTTTCTGGGATCAAATCCCGGTACTACCTTTTCCACCGGGCACACACTACTGCATGAACCACATGCATAACATTGGGCCAGGGAAGAGCATCCTTTCAAATTGGACAGCTCTGACACAAATGAATTATTCAACTTCGAAGACTGTATAGCCATAATTTAATACCACTTCGACCCTTTCTCCTTTACCAATCCCTTTTTGGAAAGGGTCTCCAGGATTTTTTCTATCTCTTTGTTGCTTCCTCCGGTTTTTTCACACAGGTCGGCACTTTTACATGGGCCCTGTTCTGCAAGGCAAAGCTGTATTTCCTGAGTGAGTCTTTCCTTGCGGAAAGCGGGAAGGACCTTGTTTGCCACTCCCTCTGAAATGACCTGAGGGCTGTAGTCATTCGACTTGTTCATATCTTTAGCTAATTTACCAAGAGCAGTGCGTACCTTTCGTGCTGAGGCCGCTTTGATTCCGGCCTTTAAATGCATGCGAATTACATCTTTTTCACTCTCACCCTCAGCAGTACCTAAGGGCCCCATGGACTTTATGTCTGACACATACCCTGTAATAAGTTCTACAAATCTGGGAGCTTCAGCAGCCGAGGCCCACTCAAGGGCCATGCGGTCAGGATTCACCCCTGCATCTTTGAGTGCTTGACGGCAGGTCTCTGCTATTATCATCGCTTCGTAATTACCAGACTGGTAATGGCACTCTCCCAGGTGTCAGCCGCCGGTAAAAACGCCGTCAGCACCGCATCCAAAGGCTTCCAGGATAAACCGCACATCTATCCTGCCTGTGCACATAACCCTGATAACCCTGACATTGGGGGGATACTGGTATCGTGACACGCCTGCCGCATCGGCTGCCGCATAGCAGCACCAGTGACAGAAAAAGCCCAAGATGTGCGGATTAAAGACCTCCGCGGTCATGATTTTCTCCTTTTTTTACTTTTTTTAAATGCATTTCTCTCCTGCAAAGGCATGAATCTGGGCCATGATGGCCTCGTCCGTAAATCCACCCATACTGATGGCAAGTGTAGGACAGTGTGACGCACATATTCCACAGCCCTTACAGGATGCGGTTATGGTCTCTGCCTTGCGCCGCTTATTTACCTTAAAAAGGCGAATGGCATTAAAGGGACAAAGGCTCTCGCAGATTCCACACCCGATACAGGCGTCCCTGTCAACTCTTGAGACTATGGGAGCAACCGCTGCCTTCCCTTTTGCCAAGGGTATGGCGGCCTTTGCTGCGGCTGCTTTTGCCTGGGCTATTGATTCATCAAGGCATTTAGGCCCGTGGGCCAATCCGCATAAATATATGCCTTCTGAAGCCAGTTCAACCGGCCGCAGTTTCACGTGGGCCTCAAGGAAAAAACCTTCCGGAGTCAGAGGGGTCTTTATGACCTTGGCCAGGACCTCATTATCTCCTGGGGCAATGCCAACGGAGAGCACCACAAGGCATGCGGATATATCAATCTCATCTTTCAGGAGGCGGTCAAAGACCCGGACCTTAATCTTCCGGTCCTGCTCTATTACTTGAGGTCTGCGGTCAGGTTTGTATCTTATGAATATTACGCCTTTTTTTCTGGCTTCCCGGAATAAGTCTTCATAAAAACCATAGGTGCGCATATCCCTGTAAAGGCAATAGATTCTGAGGTTTGGTTTGATCTCTTTGAGTCTAAGCGCATTTTTAATGGCCTGGGTACAGCACAACCGGCTGCAGTGGCTCATGTCTTCCCCGCGGCTGCCCACGCACTGAATCATGACAACGTTTTTTACATTCTTCAGGACGCCCTTGCCCTTGGCTAAACTTGCCTCAAGCTCAAGCTGGGTAATTACCCGGTTATTCTTGCCATATTGGTAAGACTTGGGGCAGTATTCCTTGCCTCCGGTTGCGATGACTATTACACCGTGATCAACAACCACGGCCTGTTCTCCCTGAACAATGGAAGAGGTAAAATTACCCAAAAAACCGGAGACGTCATCCACCTGAGCCTGCAGCATTATCCTAACCCTGGGATGTCCGTCCACCCTCTTTATCAGGTCATCCAGGACTTTCGATGTCTCTTTTCCGTCCATGGTCCAGACGAGCCGCCTCAGATTACCTCCCAGTTGATCGCTTCGCTCCACCAGCACGCACTCAAAGCCCTGGTCTGCGATGCTGAGTGCTGCCGTCATACCTGCTGCACCGCCTCCTATCACCAAGGCAGTGGGAAACACGTCCACAGTTGTCTGTTCCAGAGGTTCCAGAAGCCCTGCCTTGGCCACTGCCATCCGGACAAGGTCCTTGGCCTTTTCAGTTGCGGCCTTTGGCTCCCGGGAATGGACCCATGAACACTGATCCCTGATGTTGGCCATCTCGATGAGCGCCGGGTTTAAACCAATTGATTTTAAGGTCTCCTGGAAAAGGGGTTCATGGGTGCGAGGAGAACAGGCGGCGATAACGACACGGTTAAGCCGATTTGCCTTTATTTTATCAGCTATGCCCTTCAGGGCATCCTGAGAACAGGAGTAGAGGGCGTCCTCGCAAAATACTACGCCGGGCAACGTACCTGCATAATCTCTAACCGCCTTAACATCCACAACACCGGCAATATTTGACCCGCAGTGACAGACAAATACACCTATCCGGGGTTCTTCAGACGCAAGGGCCTTGTCCTCTTCAGGGTATGAAATGGTGACAGTGCGGGTATTCCGGACTTCTGACAGGAGTTCCGAAGCCATGGCTGCCACACCTGAGGCCTGGGTGACACTCTCCGGGATGTCCTTGGGTCCCTGAAAGGCCCCTGCGACATAGACTCCGTCACGGCTTGCGGCAAGGGGTGAATCCACAGATGTCTTACAGAATTCATAGTGATTGAGTTCTATGCCGGCAATTTCCGCGATTGTCTTTGCGTCCTTCGGGGCATTAAGTCCTTCTGAGAGGACCACCATATCAAATAGTTCTGAACAAGACTTTCCCTCATCTGTCGTCCAGGTAAGGGCAAGCTGTCCATCTACCTGATCTACCATGGGAATCCGTGCCCTTATGACCCTGAGTCCGCACTTTTCCTCAGCCCGCTCCCTTGCGGCATCAAAGCCTTTTCCCTGGGTCCGGACATCCATGAAGAAAAGGGCGATGTCAAGATCCTGATCATGCTCCTTTGCAACAGAGGCCTCTTTTATGGCGTACATGCAGCAGACAGTGGAGCAGTAGCCGTTTCCGCATGTCTCGTCCCTTGAACCCACGCACTGGAGAAATGCGATTTTCTTAAGTGGCTTCTTGTCGGAGAGGCGGACTATATGACCCTCTGTCGGCCCAGATGTGCAGGTCAACCGTTCGAACTCCATGCTTGTGACCACATCGAGGAAACGTCCATAACCGTACTTTTCCAGAACGGACCGGTCTGTCCTGCCAAACCCTGGGGCCAGGACCACCGCTCCGATGTCCAGGCTCAGTTTCCTGGGTTTCTGGCTGAAATCTATAGCCTGGGCCGTGCATGTCTGAGCACAGAGATTACAAGTCTCATAGTTTATTCTCAGGCAGGCTTTGGGATCTATATAATAGCTGGATGGTATGGCCTGGACATAGTCTATGTGAGGCGCACGGGTTATATTCAGTCTTTCATTGTACAGATCAACAATCGGCATAGGGCAATACATTGTACACGTACCACAGGCCGTGCACTTATCATCGTCTATGAAACGTGGCTCCTGATGCACTCCAGCCGTGAACCGCCCCGGCTCTCCCTCCAGGGTTTCCAGCCTGGCACTTGTCAGGATCTCTATGTTCGGAGACCGACCGGCCTCAACCAACTTCGGTGCCAGTATTCACAACGAGCAGTCATTGGTAGGGAAGGTCTTGTCCAACTGGGCCATAACCCCACCGATAGAGGCCTTTTTTTCCACCAGGTAAACGTAGTAACCCAGGTCGGCAAGATCCAAAGTTGTTTGTACCCCTGCGATCCCACCGCCCAGCACCATAACCGCACCGGATTTTTTAGTTTTGCCTTCAGGCATTTGCTTTTCCCGATTCTTAACTTTTAACTCTTAACTAAACCATAGACATCCTTGATGATCATCAAACCTATCCGCTAATTGATCATTATGTCAAGATCAAGGGTGGAACCGATAGCTGATTATGCTGAAAAAACCCTACTGAAAAATATTGTTGCCTGTTCGCATCTACGTGAATTCCACTTTATTGAAGACACAACAGGCGGTGAGGCGGCGCTTCATTATCTTAGGGACAAAGAGAAACATGAAGTAGATTTTCTCCCTGTTATTGACAACAGACCGGTAAAAACGATTGAAGTAAAAGTAAGTGATGATAAATTTTCCGGCATCCTTCACGACAAGTCAAAAGTGGTTTACACTTTGTTGATCTTGTATTTTGGCAGTGAAATTTGAAACTTGAAATTTGAAATTGGGAAAAACACAAGGATGTAGATGCGTTACCTAATTTCCAGTTTCGACATCGGCATTCAATTCGACAATACACGCTTTTTCGAAAAAAGTGTAAATTGGTGAATGAAGGATGCCAATTTTCCCCATCATTATTGCGTTTTCAGAACTTTTTAAAAGATACAGCGCCAGTCCAGATCGTTTATAATTTGAAACGAAAAAAGTCTAATGGCCTGGCAAATATGCAGCCTGTTCATGAATTAGTAACCGTTCAGTGCGGCCGGGCAAGGTCGCATATTCCAGCGGGTGTGAATCCCGCTCCAGCAAGGCAGGCCAGCCACTGGATAGAGGACCCTGGGCCGGCGGGAGTAATTCCAAAGGTCAAGCACAGGGCGATCAAGACAACAGGCCGTAAGCGCAAGCTAAAGTGATTGAGCCTCGTAAGTACATAATGGGAAGGACGACGCAGTT
>DFBQ01000009.1 GCA_002367355.1 Deltaproteobacteria bacterium UBA3076
GCTAACAGCTAATACCTAATTTTGTAATAGTAAAATATCCTGTAATCATTAAACTAATAGCTAACCGCTAAAGGCTAATCGCTCAATTTAGTTTCCACAAATTTCGCATAGCTTTCCTGCACCCAAGCATTGGCGCTATTCTTTACCGCATCGTATTCAAAATAGTACCCGGCAGCCTCCGTTAGCCCAAGACTCTGACAACAGAGTCCAAGATTGGTCAGGGCAAAATCATATTCCGGCCTGAGTTTCAGGGCCTGCCACAAAAAAGGAAGGGCCACTGCCGGTTTCCCAAGATGCCGGTAACAGACCCCGATCAGATTGTAGGTTTTGGCTGAAAACGGCTGCTTTTCACAGGCGCTGATGAGCAATGCCAATGAACGTAGAATGTCGTCATCGTTTTTGGATTGCTGGAAGATGGCTACAGCCTGGTTGAATTCGGCATTAGGAGGGCTGTCTTCTCCTTCCACTGCCTGGCCGCTGCCGGCGATAACCATGGAAGCGACTTTTAAGTTAACAAGCAGCTCAAGTTCCCGTTCCCATTCCGGAGGATAGCCGAATGCACCTTTCCCGGAATCGGCCAGCAGGTATTGCCACACCTCGGCTTCGGGGCTATTCATTTTCTCAAGGCATTCAATCTGCAGCTTCAATCCTTCCTGCAGGTTGGTTCCGTCCCTCAACGCCTTTTCGGCGGTAGCCAGGGCCAAAGCCGGTTCGAGGCGTTCTGTAAGGAAATAATCAGCAAGCACGAAATAGGCACGGCCATAATTAGGAGCAAATTCCAGCGCATGCCTGACCTCTTCAAAAGCCTCTTGCCAGTTTCCTGTTTTAGCGTGAAGTTCAGCGGACTTGAGCGAAATATCGGCCCTGGCCCGATAATATGGTACGGCAAGCAGATCCATCCTGCCGGCAGGAAAGGTTGCCGCAAGCTCAGGCGTAAACAGCCGGGATATGATATCAAGCTCACGGGCACCGTAATTTTGAGCAATCCGGGCGCGAATAATGGCGGCGGTTTTGCTGTAACGAGGCGTATGGCCGAGGCAGAAAGCCAAACCATCAATAGATGTTTGTTCAGATTCAAGATACGCATCAATGACATCAGTAATATCCGCAAAAGGACAGGATATATCCCGCATCCCGGCAAGCGGCACGGAAATAGTTGAGAAATGGTCTTCACCTTCCCGCCACTGATCAACCACCTCAACCCCCTGCAGATGGATGTCAGGCAGAAGTCCCGTCAATACTTCATTCAACCGCAATTGCCCGTCCAAAGGCAGGCCGCCGGCCAGATCGGGACAGACGATCATCAGGTGAAGCTGTTGCATGGCCCTGGCAAGGGATTTCTTGCGCGCCAGCTCACTGGCCTTATCTACCCTGCCGCCTATCACTTCACTTTTCGCCTTTGCTGTTGAAAACAGGTAATCTCCGTGCCTCTCTGTCCCAACCTGCCGCTGCCGAGGCGCATTATGCAGGGAGTCACCGCCCAGGCCGGTTTCGATTCCTGCTCCAAACAAGATCAAACTTGCTGCAATGATTGATGTGAAAAATATCCGGTGTATCATGATCTTAACGAATCAAATGGCGTCCAGATCGCCTCCCTCGCCGGATGAAATAACTCCCTTGCGCGCAGGATTCCGGGGCTTGTTGTCCATGGCTGGCGGCTTTTCTGCTTCCTCGCGGTCCGCGCCATGCCGGATTATCTCTTTCACCTCGGCTGCCATCGTCTGGGATGCCGGTGACCAGGCCATCACTTTGAGCACCATGGGCCTGTCAGTGAATGGATGATTAAATCTGAAAGTTTGCAGTCCATGAATACCGGTAATCTTCTGTTTTTTTGCCTCTGCCTGGATAAGTTCACTGAACTGGCTGACAGCTTTGTATTCCTGTTCTTCATTGCCTTTTTCCTTGGTACCGAACATGGCCAAAACCTCACGAAGTTGTTCAATATTTTTAAAAGCGACCTTTTCGCCCATAAAGTTGCGGATATTGGCCATGGCCCTCAATCTTGCCTTTTTCCCGGCCAGCTCATAAGCCTTGTCCTTTCGTCCTCCTATAACCTCAACTCCTGCCTGACCAAATGAGAGCAGAACATGTTCGCCATGCTGGTTAATGTACGCACGAACGCCGGAGAGACAGGCAAGGTGCTGAGCGTTCTTGGGCAGTTGACGGGTAACTTCCTGTTTTGCTTTCTTTATAGGCAGGTTGTATGGCGCTCTGCCACTGCTTATGCTGTCAACCATTCGCTGCAGATTTTGTGTCCAGACTGACACCACTACCACCTGATATGAACCATCCATTGAACCTTCAAATGCCTGAATAATCTGGGTTCCCTGGATGTTCGCCAAAGCACAGGCCGCTGCAGTCATGGATGCTTCACTGATATGCTGCTTCTTCTCAGCTCTTTTCTGCTTTTCTTTCCGCTTGATGCGCTCACTTTCAATAACACGTTTTTCAGTCTCTACATCTACGCCTGAATCGACAAGCGCTTGGTCCAGTTTAGCCTCGGCAAGCCGTTTCGCTTTCCGGAACAATCCGTAAACATCCTCAGCAAGTCCAGTCTGCAGAATATTTTTTTTCAGAGTTGGGCTGGTATTGACTAATGACTCAAGCTCCACCCTTTCCTGCGGACTTATGGTCCTGTCCGAACTGCCTCGGTCCGTGGTAATATCCAAACCAATAAATGAAGCTGTTTTGGCCTTTGCCACCAGCTCGGCCCGTTGAAAAGCCAAATAGCGACTTTCAATGAATCGTGAATCATCGGGAGGGGCATTAACTGATGCAGCCCCTATACTGAAATAATAAAGCGTGCCGTTTCGGAAATTTCGTCCTTGTTCGAAGCCCTTGTCCAGCAACCATTCTTCAGCAATCTGCAAGGGACCGTGTTCAACAGTCACAGAGCCCTTGGACTCCTTTCCATTTATCAGAACCAGCCCCGGTTTCTGAATAGACTGCGCGACAATCTTTACTCCCTCGCTTTTGGCAATAATCTTCCATTCGCCGTTTATTGCTTCATCTACAACCGCGGCTTTTTCCTGTTGTCCCGGTTCCTGTGCCCAGACCTGACCGGTGCCACACCAAACAACACCAAAGACATACAAGACGGCCACAAACCCCATTAATGACTTCTCTTGACGTGGCAAATGCATATTTCCTCCTCTTTGATTCCCTTGTATCAATAATATTGGCTAATAATTATGGATAAAATAATGGCAGGGTGAATTTAAGATTCACAGCTCCCTTCCCTCCACTAAATTCTTATTTATTTACCCGAATCAATTCAAAAAATCCACCCCTTAATGCCATCTTAATGAGATACTGTTACGGTAGCCTTTGCTCCGGCAACGCCAAGGATTATAGCTAACAGATGCATTACTGTTGGAACCAAAGGAATAAAATTAAGCGCGGGAACGAAGTCGAAAATTGCAGCGAGTATCGGGAAAATGAGGAGCCATTTTTTTTCTATAAGGCTTCCCCTGAACCAGGTTATTACCATCAGGCCAATCAGACATGCTACATGAAAGAGAAACTGTGGAACTTCCGAAAGCACGCCACCAGATGACCAGGCTGTAATCATCATTGCGGAATTGGAACCAAAGTATGGAAGTATGTAAGTTGGAATCATAAAAACTACATACAAAAGGACAAATGCAACGGTGTTTCCTAAGAATTTATTCATGGTTTTTCCCTCCCTTTTTATGTTTCAAAGCATTTACTTAAACAGACTGTCCTGTGAGAAAATTCTTCAAACTTTTTTTGAATTAATGCCATCACCTGACTGTTTGTCTTATGAAACGTGATTATCCGCAACAGCAGCGTTTCTTCATTGACATTCGGGCCGCCCAGGATGATTGCCCCTTGGTCCACCGACTCTATTAACGTGTGCATCAACTGCCTGTTGCCTTTGGTGATTGCCACTTCGATGCGTGAAATATTGTCACTAATACTTTGCGGTATTATCTGCAATGAGTGGCCCTGTGTCAGGTGAAGCACCCCCTTTTCTCCTGTTTTGAGACGCAGATTTTCCTCGCCAACTAGGGTAAAGCTCGTGAAATTCAGTGTATCCCGCAAATCTTTTCCGATTTCGAAGAGATCCGGATCAGTGTAGTTTGACTGGTTGCTGGCTGAAATAATCTGCACTTTGATCAGAATCTTTCTTTGAACCGTTGCCAAACTTGTTTTTATTTCAGGCCCTGTTGACTCAGGTCTCGGAGTTGGAGTGTGTATTGGTTTTACGTCCTTGGCCATCGTTTCGATATGCGATTGGCCGGAAGAATTTTCGCTGGTTTCATTGAGTAATCTGACAAAAGAATATTTCCTGAGATCTGGATTCTCACGAACTTGGGGCATGAGAGCTGTTAAGGCAAGATCAAGCCTTCCTACCTTTTCAAGCGCTCTAAGAGCTGAATAGATCTTCCCATCAGGCAATTCCAGATTATACCTTGTCCCGGTCCGGCAAAGTGCCGCAATAAACCTGCAGGCCAATTGATGCTTCTTTGCAGCGATTGCGTATTCCATGGCTACAGCAAGATCCTGTAGGTAGACATGGGGAGCGGTGAAATTCTCAAGACGCAACAAAAAGGGTTCTGCAACATCGATTTTTCCGTTTTTAAGAAGGGCTAAAGTGTAAAAATGGAGTGCGTAACCTGAAATTTGATGGGGTTGCACGCCATGGAGGGTCTCACAGTAGATCCTCTCTGCTGTTTCCGCCTGCCAGGAGGCGGCAGGACCAGCGCTCAGCAAATAGTAGATTTCCGTCAGAGGTATCAAGTATTCATTTCTCCGGCGGGGTTTGTTGATAAGCTCTCTGATCTGTTTTTGCGATTCCCAGAGGCTATCAAAGGCGGCGGCGAGTTCTTTTTCGGAAGATATCTCAGCAAGCTGCCGAAGCACAATTACTTCCAGCCTTTGGTCAGGTGCCAGGGATTTTAATTTAACCTCGTCCAGATAAACAAGGGTTTCTGAATCCTCCACATTGAAATGGAAACTCTCAGGCACATGAGTTCGCAGAGGGTCCTTTGGTGCAATTGGAGCTGGATTGACCGACTTGCCGGCACAACCAGTAAACATGAGGGCCATTGCCATCAGTGCTACAAGAATTGATTGAGTCTTCATGATATCTTTTTCCTTTTTTATTTAGCCACCCGCTCGCTTCGCTCACTCGACCCACACAGACACACACAGACAAGTACAGTTTCTCTCTGGGATTTTTTGTCGGCGAGTCCGTCGGCAAAAAAGATGTCTGTGTGGGTCTGTGGCTAATTATTCAAACCGGCAAAATGCAAACCCCGTACTCTCTTCGACTGCCCTGCAGATTTCAGTTCTTTCTTTCTCGGCTCCATAAGCAGCCAGGATCTGATACTGGTATCGGATGTGATCTGTATGAACTACCTCGCGACGATACGTATCAAAGCTCAAGTCCGGGAGTTTTCCTGCCAGGAATTCCAAAAAATTCTCAGCATCCAGAAAGTTGTCAAAACGGGCCAGAACGAAATGGTTTTCTTCCACTTGAGAGGCTGGAACTCCGGCCTCGGCCCTGGCCAGAATTGTGCGCAGATGGGTATTGATGTAGCGTACATACTCGTCACAATCCTTGCGCAGGGTGAGGTTTTCCTTATCCACTCCGCTGCAGCCGCAGTAATAGGCGGCCAGGGTCAGGTAGGGGTCCTGAATTTGCGCATATAGATCCGCCAGATAGTGCACTCCGACATCAATGTTTTTCTCAGGATCAAGAAGGTCTTTCTCATTAACACCATAGTCCGCTGCGGTTGATGGAAGCACTTGCATGATGCCAACGGCCCCCTTAGCGCTTTTTGCGCTTGGATCGAAAAATGATTCACCACGGGCCACTGCCAGAACCAGCGGCAAGGGCAGTCCGTAGCGGTCTGCAGCAGCTTCCATCACCTGTTGAAATGGATAGCCCTGAATCTGGGGAGGGTTGGAGAAAATAGATTCCAGATCGGCCCTAATCCCGGGATCAGGAGCCATGGCGACAGCGGCATTTTCTGTCAGCACACACACCAATAGCCAGCACCACAAACACACGAAGAACCATATATATTTTTTCATAGCCTCACTCCTTTCTCGAAATTACGCGACCTGTGCGATTAGCTTTTAGCCATTAGCGATTAGCTTTTGGATAAAACTGTTCAACATCCTCTTTACCTCTTGACCTGTTGATTAAGTTCTCTATATGTTTCATCTCTACTCCTTTTTAATGCTAACCGCTAACCGCTAATGGCTAACAGCACAAATCCAAATTATGCACCGCCCGTTTGGCCCGCTTAAACTTGATTCACTTTCTTTCCTTGTAACCGTTCAGTGCGGCCGGGCAAGGTCGCATATTCCAGCGGGTGTGAATCCCGCTCCAGCAAGGCAGGCCAGCCACTGGATAGAGGACCCTGGGCCGGCGGGAGTAATTCCAAAGGTCAAGCACAGGGCGATCAAGACAACAGGCCGTAAGCGCAAGCTAAAGTGATTGAGCCTCGTAAGTACATAATGGGAAGGACGACGCAGTTGAACGTGTCGGAAGTCAACACAGTGGAGGGCGTATGGCAAGTGTTCCT
>DFBQ01000049.1 GCA_002367355.1 Deltaproteobacteria bacterium UBA3076
AGTAATTGTGCGGGGCAAGGTCGTGAAAGTCCTGCCCAAAATCATGGGAAAGAACTGGATCCATCTGCAGGATGGATCAGGGGATGGGAAAAAAGGAAATTACGACCTTGTTGTAACATCCCAGGACATGCCTTCGGTTGGAGATGTGATCACTGTCAGCGGCACGGTTTACACCGACAAGGATTTTGGAGCAGGTTACAAGTATAATGTAGTTGTTGAGGAAGCGATCATTACCAAGTGAAACGGGTAAGGCTGAGAGGTTCAGTGGTTCAAAGGTAACCCTGAACGGTTCACCCTGTTAAATAGGGTTCCTTTCGGGAAATTTAACAGGGTTAACCCTGAACCTTTGAACGCTTACGAGGTTTTTTATATGCGCAAAGCAAAAGATATCATGACATCACCTGTAATTACAGTTCATCCTGACACATCAGTGCTTGATCTGGCCAAACTGCTCTCTGAACACCGCATTAACGGCGTGCCTGTGGTAGACGATGACGGAAACCTTGAGGGGATTGTAACAGAAGCGGATCTTATTGACCAAAACAAAAAGCTGCACATTCCCAGTGTGATATTTTTTATGGATTCGGCCATCTTTCTGGAAAATCCGAAAAAACTCGACAAGGAACTCAGGAAGATGGCAGGGAGCACGATGGAGGACATCTGCACACGGGATGTTATGACAGTAGAGGATGAGACTCCCATTGACGAGGTGGCCAGCCTCATGGCGGAAAAACGGGTAAGCACCATCCCTGTCATGCGGGACGGAAAGATCGTGGGAGTGGTCGGCCGAGGGGACCTTGTCCGGTCCATTGTGTCTTAGGAGCTGTCCACAAATAACTTGAACATCTACTTCTCAGATTATAACTTTTTCCAGACGTTCCTTACGCTTTTTCCAGTCCGGCAGAATTCGCCCGAGAAGAAGGTCAAGCGCCTCATCCGGTTTCAGATATTGCCATCCCAGATTCTGAAGCAGGTGCAAGGCGGGGAGCTGGGAGATGGCGTCTTCGCTGTATGTGGGAGCTGTTTTATTATGTGAATCATTCATGAGTTAGCCTCACCATTTGACAAAAATCGTCCGGCTTTAGTAAGCCGATATTTCTGAAAACGGCTTTTTGGCTTTTCGGGTATAGTCATTTCAATCATCCTCGCATCGAGGGCTGGATTTAAGTAGCTTTTGCTGAAATACATCCTGTCTTTCAGGCCAAGCGCGGCCATCAGTTCCTTCCTGGACATCTCTCCGCGACACGCTGCAAGCAATTGTTTGACTTGCGGGGTGACTTGCGGGGTGACTTGCGGGGTGACTTGCGTGACCAGCTCTTGTTTCAGCGCTTCCGCAAAAAACGGATGGATAGATAATTCCACCAGGAAATAAGTCCGCTCGTCATCCGTATGGAATACAGGAGCAGGAGAACCGTTTGTCTGAATAGCCCTTAACATTTTAGGAATGCCGGTTCCACGGCCCTCGGTCATCTCGAGCTCTTTCAAGAATTCACCGACCCGCCGGTTACGGTATCGGCGGGACAGGAAACGGAATTCGCGCATATCCTGCTTGCGGATGGAGCGGTCTGGTCCTGGGAAGCTGGAAATGGTAATACAATCCGGCAAGATACGGACTTCGACGGGCTCTCTGATCTCATAGGAGCGGTGATACACGGCGTTACAAAGGGCCTCTTCAATGGCGGCAAACGGATAGTTGAAAAAACGGTCGGCTTCAGGCCGGTCGGGGTATTTGACGATTTTTTCCTCAATCACCGTCGAGCGGATATGAGCAAGTACATCCTGTAACATAACATGGAGAGGTCCGGTAAAAATCTTTTCAGTGAAAGAATCAGCACCTGGGCCTTGAGGAAAATGCACCACATCTATCTGGGTTTGCGGGAAAAATCCAGCAGGGTTCTCGTTAAAAAACATAAGGCCGACATTGCGCGGGCGAACCGCTTCATCCGGGCCATCCACGATGTTCATCCGGCGGCATAGCTGGACAAAATCCATTTTGGCCGCTTCGGAAAAGAGATTGCTCTTAACCTGTTTCAGGTAGGCGCGTATCAGGCCCAGGTCCAGATCGTCCAGGGTTGAANNCGTCATACGGCACAGTGGCCGCCAGCCCCATCAATTCCACTTCATCCTGATGCTTGGCCCGAACTGTCACCGAACCCTTGCGAATATAATAGGCGAACTCCCTCTCACCTTTTGCCAGAGACACCGGGGCCTTGTAGGGTCTGGTCTGACCGCCCATGGCCCAGAGCACCAGAATGTGTTTGCCGTCTATTTCACATGGAGCCATGATCGGGTGATAATAAGGCACCATCCGGTAGCCAAGCTCCACGATTTCCTTCTGTATGGCGTCAAGCTTCCCGGTCGGTATTCCCTGTGGCGGCAGGACAGGTCTGCCATTTTTTTCGCCTACTCCGATAATGATGTACCCACCACCGAGATTATGAAAGTCATTGGCAAAGGCGCACATGGTATGTAAAACCTTTTGCGGATTCCAACCGGCCTTGAACTCCAGCCGTTCCCATTCCACAGTGCGGGCGGTGAGTAGGTCGTTTATGTTGATTGGAAGGTTCATGTCAGATCATACATAATTCATTTCCATATTGTTCAGGCGATTCGCGGACCACCTGTGCATCATGATGTGGATTTTCCCGATCCAATGCCCATTTCAATGGATTGTCCATGATATATTGCCGGATACGATTCAATTCGTTTTCATTCCGAACGATATGTTCGTAATAATTGCGTTGCCATAATTTACCGTTAAACCGTGGCCATCCGTTTTGTTTCACGCCACGGATATATTCGTTGGTGGTCATTCGTTTGAACCACGATATATATTGTCCCAACCCCCGTATCTGTTTCATCATGTTTTTACCCGGATTTCTCCTGTCAACAGTTTCTGCATCAGACCATTTCTCTGTTCCTTCAATTTTCCCTGTTTTTTCTTGAGCAGCTCAATTTTCAGGTCGAAGGCGGAGAGAACTGTAGCAATAAGGGTTTGTTCTTCTAAAGAAGGCAACGAAACGTATATTTTTTTAATCCACTAGAATAAATACGACATACAGACAGAAACCACACCCTTGAGTCTAAATATTATGGTATCACCACCGGCATAAGCTTCCATACCACGTCGATTTCGGTTCGCCTAAAAGATGCATTATTACCGTATCTTATAATCCTTTTGGAATTCTCGTTCCAGGGTCCTTCGCCTCATGGTCTCCCGCTTGTCATATAATTTCTTACCCTTGGCCAAAGCAAGTTCCACTTTTGCTTTCCCGTCTCTGAAATAGATCCGAAGAGGTATCAGGGTGTATCCGCGTTCCTGAATCTTTCCCATCAACTTTCGTATTTCCCGGCGATTGAGAAGGAGCTTCCTGGCCCTTGTCGGGTCCAGCTTGCCGCTATCGGCTGCATAGGGATATGGGGATATGTGCACGTTGTGTAGCCACGCCTCGCCATACCTGAAGCCCACATATCCATCGCCGAGGCTGACCCTTGCTTCCCTCAGGGACTTGACCTCCGGCCCAAGAAGGACAAGGCCTGCCTCCACAGTACTTTCTATGTGATACAGATGTCTGGCCTTACGATTCTGGCAGACGATCTTTATTCCTTCGCTCTTCATTTTATTCAAATTGAAGTACCTTCGATCCCTCAATCATTCTATCGAATTATTATTCACTTGTTCATATTCTAGCTTTAATCCGGCATAACCCAACAAATCATTCATGCTTCCAGTAAACTCAGGACTTATGCTCACATTATATCCCTCAGGGAGGCTTAGAATTACCCGGCCTCTCTCCTTGAGAATAATAGCCAGTTTCACAGGGTATGATCCATGGTATTTGTTGAAAAGATCCTGCAAGGGCTTGAACACCGCGGGTCCTATCCTATCTCCTTGAAGCTCGACCAGGAATCCTCTTACTCTTTGTTTACAGGCTTTATCCAGCGGTTCTATGGAATTAGCAAGTATCTTGTTGATTTTCTTATCATCTTCCTTTTTGAGGGTCCCTGCAACCCATAACGGCGAATCATCATCAATCAATTCTTTTGCCTTTGCGTATATCTCCGGGAAACAGACCACTTCAATAGAACCATGTAAGTCTTCAAGGGTCAAAAAGGCCATTCGATCTCCCTTTTTGGTGGTGATTTCCTTTTTGGTCCGAATTATCCCCGCAAGACCAATCTGACTCCCATCCATCATCCCGGAAACATTGCCTGTATGTTCACTGGCCATCCTGGAAAGGTCATCCCTGTATGGGTCCAGGGGATGACCACTAATATAGAATCCAAGATAAATTTTTTCATTGGAAAGGCATTCAAGCTCAGGCCATTCCGGTATATCGGGCAGGATCAGCGCGGACTCCTGTGGCTTTTCAGGAGCTGCCTGGGCCATAAAGTCAAAAAGAGACATCTGGCCTGAAAGCCGTTCCTGTTTTTTGGATTGGCCAAGATCCAGGGCTGCATCCAGGACGGCAATCAATTGCGAACGTCGGTGTCCCAGAGAATCAAAGGCCCCGCACTTTATAAGGCTTTCAAGCATCCGCTTGTTAACCTTTCTGAGATCAACCCTGGAGCAGAAGTCCTCAAAGCTGGAATACCGACCATTGTCTTCTCTTTCCTGAACAATGACCTCTATTGCGCCTGATCCAACATTTTTTACGGATGCAAGGCCAAAGCGGATACCCTTACCCTCTATTGTGAAATCCACCTTGCTGTGGTTGATGTCCGGTGGGAGGATTTGGATATCTCTGGCCCGGCACTCGCTTATGAACTTCACTACCCCATCTGTATTTCCCAGTTCGTTGGATAACAGTGAAGCCATAAAGGGCACCAGATAGTGCGTTTTCAACCATGCAGTCTGATAGGCTATCAGGGCATAGGCCGCGGAGTGGCTCTTGTTAAAACCATACCCTGCAAATTTTTCCATCAAATCAAAGATGATCTTGGCCTTGGATTCCTGGATGCCATGCTTTATGGCACCTGATTGAAAACGGTCCCGCTGTGCGGCCATTTCCTTATAATCTTTTTTGCCCATGGCCCTTCTCAGGATATCGCCCTCGCCAAGGCTGTACCCTGCCAGTACCTGGGCTATTTTCATTACCTGTTCCTGGTAGACTATGACCCCATATGTCTCCTTGAGAATGGGCTCAAGCTCCGGCAGGAGATAGGTTACTTCAACCTCTCCGTTTTTGGCCTTTACAGCCTGGTCCACCATGCCGCTTTCCATTGGTCCCGGCCGGTGGAGGGCCACCAGGGCTATTATGTCAGTGAAGCCAGAGGGCCTCATGCGCTGTAAAAGGTCCTTCATGCCCGGGCTTTCAAGCTGAAATACTCCGGTGGTATTCCCGCTTGACAGGAGCTCATAGGTTTCAGGGTCATCCAGGGGAATCTTGGCCAGGTTAATATCCGTCCCAAGGTGCTCTTTGATAAGCTTGAGGGCTGTATCTATTACAGTCAGGGTTCTCAGCCCGAGAAAGTCGAACTTGATGAGCCCTGTCTTTTCCACATACTTCATGGCAAACTGGGTCACAGTCTCGCCGTGTTGACCTTTGGTAAGGGGGAGATATTCCACCATGGGTCTGTCTGAGATAACCACTCCTGCCGCATGAGTTGAGGCGTGGCGTGGAAGACCTTCAAGGGATCGCGCAACGGTAAGGAGTTCTGCTATCTTCGGGTCTTTTTTCTCAAGTTGATCAAGTTTCGGCTCGAGCTTGAGGGCCTTTTCAAGGGTAATATTGAGCTGGTCAGGGACCAGCTTGGCTATGCGGTCCACTTCCTGATAAGGTATTCCAAGGGCCCTGCCGACATCTCTGATTACTGCCTTGGCCTTCATCTGGCCGAATGTGATTATCTGGGCTACAAAGTCCTCACCGCCATACTTTTCTGTAACATAGCGAATTACCTCATCCCTGCGGTTCATGCAGAAATCTATATCTATGTCTGGCAGGGATTCCCGCTCAACATTCAGAAATCTCTCAAAAAATAGGCCGTACCTTACAGGGTCGATGTCTGTAATCCGCATAGCATAGGCCACCAGGGAGCCTGCAGCAGATCCCCTGCCCGGTCCGACCGGTATGGACTGAGACTTTGCCCAGTTAATAAAATCAGCAACTATGAGGAAGTAGGAAGCAAAACCCTTTTCCTTTATGACCGATATCTCTGTCTCAAATCTTTCCCTGTATTGGGCCTGTTCTTCTTCGTGGATTTCATCCTCCTGAAAACGCTCCTTAAGCCCCTTTTGGGCAGTAGCCTCAAAAAGCCCGCTGTAGGTCTCGCCTTTCTTTATCGGATAGAGGGGAAAGTGCCGTTTTCCAAGTTCCAGTTCTACATTGCATTTCTCAGCTATCTCACCCGTCATGGCAACAGCATCAGGATAGTCTTTAAATCTCTCGACCATCTCCTCGGGAGAAGTGAAGTAGAGTTTATCCGTGGAGAATCGCATCCTGTTGGTATCATTTACTGTCTTGTTAGTCTGTATGCACAACAGGACATCGTGGGCCTTGGCATCCTCAGGGGCCAGATAGTGACAATCATTAGTGGCAACCACAGGGAGCCCCAATTCTTTACCAAGATCCACCAGCTCCTGGTTCACTATTGTCTGCTCGGCTATATCATTTTCCTGTATTTCCAGATAAAAACGGCTATCAAATATGCTTGCATAGGTCTCTGCAAGGGCCTTTGCCTTTTTCCTATCCCCATTGAGGATAGCAGCCGGAATCTGACCGTGGAGACAGGCAGAGAGTGCTATAAGACCCTGATTTAAATCTTCCAGGAGTTCAATATCCACCCGTGGCTTGTAGAAAAAGCCCTCAAACTGAGCAGTGCTCACCAGTTTCAGGAGATTCTTGTATCCGGTGTTATTTTGCGCCAGTAAAACAAGGTGATAGGCAGCTTCCCTTGAACTCCGGGCACTCCTGTCCTTACGTCCCTTGGGTGCAACATAGACCTCACACCCGATAATAGGCTTAATGTTATGCTTTAGGGCTTGTTCGTAAAACCTGAGTGTTCCGTACATATTTCCGTGATCTGTCATGGCTACGGCCTTATAGCCATATTTCACGGCCTTGGGAAAAAGGTCCTTCAGCCTGATAGCACCATCAAGGAGACTGTATTCCGTGTGAAGATGGAGGTGAGTGAAGGAATTTGGTGATTTGGTGATTTGGTGATTTGGTGATTGCATAGATTCTATTTGCTCCGTGCTGTCTTCCTCATTCCCACTCAATCGTGGCGGGTGGCTTTGAGCTTATGTCGTAGCATACACGGTTTACCCCCCGCACTTCGTTGATAATCCTGTTTGAGATTTTTGCAAGCAGGTCCGCTGGGAGTCGTGTCCAGTCCGCGGTCATGGCGTCCAAGCTGTCTACAACCCTTATTGCCACCACTTTATCATAGGTGCGCTCATCTCCCATAACACCTACTGTCCTTACTGGAAGGAGCACTGCAAATGCCTGCCAGACCTTTCTGTACCAGCTACTGGATTTCATGATTTCAAGGACAATGGCATCCGCCTCTCTCAGCACTTCCAGACGTTCAGCAGTCACTTCTCCCAGGATTCGTATGGCCAATCCAGGTCCGGGGAAGGGGTGGCGAAAAACAAGATCTTCAGGCATCCCGAGTTCCAAAGCAATTTTTCGAACCTCGTCTTTAAAGAGCTCCCTGAGGGGCTCTATCAGCTCAAGTTGCATGACATCCGGAAGCCCTCCTACGTTGTGGTGGCTCTTTATTGTGGCAGAAGGACCTTTGAAAGACACGCTCTCTATAACATCTGGATATAGGGTGCCTTGGGCGAGGAAGTTGACATCCCCGATGTGCCTTGCCTCCTCCTCAAAGATCCGGATGAATTCTTTTCCTATTATCTTTCGTTTTTTCTCAGGGTCCTCTATTCCTGTAAGTTTGCTGAGAAAGCGATTGCTTTCATCCACATAATGGACCTTGAGGTCAAACTGTTTCAGAAAGGCCAAAACCGTCTCTGCTTCATTTTTTCTTAGAAGCCCATTGTTAACAAAGACGCTTGTTAGTTGATGACCCACTGCCCTGTTTACCAAAAGGGCCGTGACTGTAGAATCCACGCCGCCTGAAAGGGCGCATATTATCCTGCCGGTTCCGACCTTGGCCTTCATGTCATTGGTGGCACTTTCCACAAAGGAGTGCATGTCCCAGGTAGGCCTGCACCCGCAGATCCTGAACAGGAAATTGGCAAGCACATCCTTTCCGATCTCAGTATGGATCACCTCCGGATGGAACTGGACCCCGAAAAAGGGCAATGTCCGGTGCCGCATGGCCGCCACAGGGCAGGATTCACTGTGAGCTATGCCGACAAAATCCTTGGGCAAGGCCTCTATCCTGTCACCATGGCTCATCCATACCTGATAGGTAACAGGATCATGGGCAAGGCCGTGAAATATGTCACATGGATCATCAATTGAGAGCCGGGCAGGACCGTATTCCCTGTGCAGGCTATGTTCCACAGTACCTTTGAGAAGGCATGTGGTAAGCTGCATACCATAGCAAATGCCCAGGATCGGGACCCCAAGTTCAAACAGCTCGGAAGAGACAGCCGGGGCTCCTTTATCATAAACACTTGCAGGTCCCCCTGACAGGATAATTCCCTTCGGGTCTCTTGCCTTTACTTTTTCCAGGGGGATATTATATGGATATATCTCACAGTAGACCTTGGCCTCCCGGACCCGCCTTGCTATGAGCTGGGTAGTCTGAGAACCAAAGTCAAGGATCAACACCTTTTGTTCAAGTATATTTGTCATGGCGCTTCAAGCCTCCAAAATTAATAATAACATCAGCTGGGCCCTGAGCCAAGTTGCCGTGTTGGCTCTGTGGTGAACCAACACCAGTTTAAATACGTCACCGTAATTATGAATTAGAGCACTAAGCTATACATTTAGCCTGCCTGCTTTCCAGAGAGCTATCGCACTATAAGTCCTTGCCCAGAAATTTGCTTTTTCATCTGCTGGATACTTAAAAAAATCCTGCGTCCAATTGAAAGAAGGATTTTGATACATATCTCGCAGAATGTTTGCAATATGTTTTGGTTTCCAGTGACCGTGCATAAGGAAATCATATACGAACCCTATTATTTTTTTTGGACGGAGAGCCGAGGGATTTGGGAAGTAAAGGATACGTCTTGTCGAGTCAGAAATGTTTTTCTCATTTTTTGCATACTTCAGGGCGAATCCGCGAGGAATATCTTCCTGGCTTTCAAAATCATGGTGAAACAGATAAAGATCGGATGACTTGTATTCATGAATAAAATCGATCAAATTTTCGTTAGAACACGGTATGAAGCCACAAAACCTCTGTGCATGATCAGCTGCCTTTTCTAGATCCCACATGCAATCAAGAATAAAATTTATATTAGCTTCTTCGTTTTCAATCTTTCCATCAAAGTAGGTCCCTATTACATCTACATGGGGAGGTTCGTGGTATTTCCCGTATTTTTCCTGATTTTTTTTGTGTAAGCTGAATGGACTTCGAATGCTACGCATAAAAGGAGAACCTTCACACCAGGAATTGTCAAAGTTAATACAACGATCATAAATATCGGAAATGGTAACTGGGAACAGCCCCTTGGACTCGTTATCACTAAAAGCTTTCATGGTAAGGAGGGCGATATATTCCGCAATCTTACCAAGTCCACTAAACACGTGTGCTGCATCAAGTGAAATCCCATACCAGCGTCTGATGTCATTAGGGTCGATATAATTACATGCCCTAATAAGATCTTCTTCCAGAAAACCAATTTTCTTTAACTCTTCTGTAGTCCGATATCCCAAAAGATTTTGAAATAATATATGTCCACCGGAAGGTGTGTAATCCAGAAGATAAGGGATACCTCTTGATCGGAAAAGATTTTCAAGAAAACGAATAACAGGAATTATTTGATCAAACAACTCCGCCTGAGTTTCCTTATTTAAATACAGTTTGTGGTTTTCTTCGGCAAGAAAGATTTCAAAATCTAGCGGCATAAGCACTGACCGGGATCTTTCTCCGATAACAGGAATATGAACCTGAAGACCTCTTTGAAGTGTAAGTTCTTCAAGCTGATTAACTCGTTCTGCTATTGCCGGAAAAATAGGATCATGCGCCTCTGCAGCAAGTTCGTTGCCCACCGCAATGACATAATGACTGAATTGATAACAATTTTTTAATTGATCAATTACACGATGGTAATAGCCTTGAGCATTCATAATTAATCCAGATGAAGACCTTCGTAAATGATACCTTGAAAGTAAAGGCTATTTCGCCAATCTTTCGCCTAATCAGGCCCAATGTTTTCTCAAACAGAGTGCAGAGGAGTTCTTATTTTTTCCCAAGAATGTTCCCTCTAACGCTTCAGTAACATCTTTAGTCTTGCCTGACACCTTATTTGCTTCTTAATAGATGTCATAGTATTTAACATAATCCGATATTTTATCAAAAGGAGAAAACAGTGTCACTGCCAGAGATTATGTCGAGCCTTAACAGTTTTGTCTGGGGTCCTGTAATGCTCGTCTTCCTGGTGGGCACAGGGGTTTTTCTCACTCTGCGCCTGCGCTTTGTGCAGATATTTCACCTCTTCAAGGCCCTAAAACTCGTCTTTTCAAGGCCCAAGGTGGACGATGCAGCAGGGGACATAAGTCCCTTCCAGGCATTGACCACGGCCCTTTCAGCCACCATTGGAACAGGCAATATTGCCGGAGTCGCCACGGCTATCTATCTTGGCGGCCCTGGTGCCATTTTCTGGATGTGGGTCTGCGCCTTCTTCGGCATGGCAACCAAGTATGCCGAGGCGGTGCTGGCAGTGAAATACAGGCGCATGCTCCCTGACGGAACCATGCAAGGCGGTCCCATGCGCTATATAGCAGAAGGCTTGGGACTGAAATGGTTGGGATGGCTCTTTGCGCTGATGGGCAGTCTCTCCGCCTTTGGAATCGGCAGCATGGTCCAGTCCAATTCAGTGGCTGTGGCCCTCGGCGAGACCTGGGGGGTCCCTCCCCTGCTCACTGGAATTGTGCTGGCGTTAATGACCGGGGTCGTAATAATCGGAGGTATCCATCGCATTGGAAAGGTTACTGAGAAGATTGTTCCGGTCATGGGGGTTTCTTATGTATGTGGGGCACTTGTGATACTTGCCTTGAACCTTGACAGGATCCCCGGGGCACTCACCTTGATAATAGAACATGCCTTCAGCCCTGCCTCTGCCGCCGGTGGTTTTACCGGGGCGGCAGTGGCTACCGCCATCCGTTTCGGTGTGGCCCGCGGGGTCTTCTCAAACGAAGCCGGTCTCGGAAGCGCAGCCATCGCACATGCGGCGGCTCAGACCAACAGCTCTGTGCGCCAAGGCCTCATAGCCATGACAGCCGTATTCTTTGACACCATTATTGTCTGTTCCATGACAGCCCTGGTGATCCTTTCCACCGGCGCCTGGACCAGCGGAGAGACCTCCAGCGCGCTGACATACAAAGCCTTTGAAATGGGGCTGCCCGGCCCAGGCGGACTGATTGTAACTATTGGACTTGCTGTATTCGCATACTCTACCATGATAGGTTGGGCCTATTATGGTGAAGAGTGCATTGAATACATACTGGGCCTGAAGGCCAGGACGCCCTATCGCTACTGCTTCTGCCTTGTCATCGCCATTGGTGCATTTCAAAAAGTAAAGTTTGTGTGGGACTTTTCCGATACTATGAATGGGGCCATGGCCATCCCCAACCTCGTCGGCCTGCTGGGGCTCTCGGGGGTAGTATTAAAGATGACCAGGGAGGCCTTGGCCAGACCGGAAATCTGAGTTATTTCCGGAGAAAAAAGTTTTTTGAATAAACTGAATCACTATTCAAAGTCCTTGCAATATGGCACTCATAAATATATACAAATAGAGGCTCACAGATACAAAATCCAAGCTAAGGGACTGAAAAGGAGGTGGGGTGACCTATTATATAGATGTCTTTACCAGTATCCATAGATACTAAAGATACTAACAGAAATAAATTCCTTTCAGATAACAAAAAGGGTAACCGTTCACGGGATTACAACGCCCGTTTTACCGCAACCCACCGAAGGGATAGGAGGATTTGTTAAATGAAGCGCTTTTTTGCCCTTTACCGGGCAGTAATATTTGTTTTGAGCTTAACGCTCATTAGTTTAGCTGGAGGGTTGAGCACATTCGCTTATGGAGAGTCTGTAGAAGATCTGAATCTGCAAATGAAGACCATGCAGGACCAGATGATGCAGATGCAAGAAAATATGCAGACCCTTCAGAATCGTATCAATCAGCTTGAAACGGCTCCGCCGGCCCCCCAGATGGCAGCTCAGCCTGCCCCTGAGGTTCCAGCTCTGACAGCCGAGGAAGTCACGGCTCTGAGAAATCTGAAGGACATGGGCAATGTCTGGTCCAAGTACAACATGCAACTCTATGGAAAGGTCAAGGTCGACTTTAATTACGACACGGCTGAATTCAAAAAATACAATGACTTCGTAGGTGCAGTCGCCCAGGAAAGTGATTACAAAAATGACTCTACCGACTTCAACCCCCGCGACACCAGGATTGGTTTCACTGCCAGTCATAAGTGGGGTGAATGGTCAGCCCTGGGCCGCGTAGAGATGGACTTCTATGGTGACAACAACGGCGACAACCTGATTCCACGCATGCGCCATGGCTATATTGATATCGGCTATGAAAAGACCCACACAAGCATGGTGGTCGGTCAGGACTGGGTCCCGGTCTCACAGCTCAATCCATCGACCATTGACTTCGGTATCCTGACTGCGGCAGGTAACCTGTGGTGGCGTGTCCCCCAG
>DFBQ01000216.1:0-3375 GCA_002367355.1 Deltaproteobacteria bacterium UBA3076
CATTGGCAGCGGAAACAGCTCTTGATTTGCTGAGGCTGTATTTAAGTTATGGGCATCCTTCATATCAAGCCAAAAGTAGTTTACATTTTTAGGGGTAATATACCTCAAAAAATATGACTTGTGCGATTAGCTATTAGCTGTTAGGTTTTAGCTTAACAGTCCGTTTTTATACAAAGTTTTTGCCTAATAGCTAACGGCTAACAGCTAATGGCTGGCATCCGTCTATGTTGAAAAAGTGTAAACTACAAAATGAAGGATGCCTATACTTTGAACAGTCATAATCTGGGATTTCTTGTCATGTTTTTTACCACGAAATTGAAACTATTCCTTATTTACGATTTTTGTATCTATTCGCGTCTATTTGCGTCTATTCGCGGTTTAAATTCTCTTTAAGGAAACACCTTCCCGGGATTCAGAATATTCCTGGGATCAAATAACTTTTTTATACCCCTCATGATCTCAAGAACCCTCTTGTCTATCTCCATTTGAATAAAAGGTTTTTTTGTAAGACCAATGCCATGCTCACCTGAAATAGTCCCTCCAAGTGCCAAGGTTGCCTCCATAACCTCCATAACAGCGGCCTCTCCCCTGAGCTTTTCTTCCCTGTCACTCAGGTCAAGCAAGAGATTTACATGAAGATTTCCATCACCTGCGTGGCCAAAGCTGAGGATTGTGATACGGTTTTTCCTGCCTATTTTTTCCAGTTCACTTATCATCTCCGGCAGGCAGCTCCTTGGAACGCATATGTCTTCATTGATTTTATCAGGAAATCCAAGGGTCCTGATAGAAGGGGCCAAGCCCTGCCTGGCAGACCAGAAGGCCTTTGCTTGATCCTTGGACTTTGCCACATGTATGTCAGTTGCCCCGCAGTTCTTACAGGAGCTCTTCACTTCCTTAAGTTGCCTCGGAATAGATTCCCGGACACCATCCACTTCAATAAGCAACATGGCATCGGCCCTGTCAGGTATTGCAACCGGAAGCTGCTCTGCTATCAATTCAATACTCATCTTATCAAGGAATTCCGCACATCTGGGCAGAATCCTTGATTCGAAGAGGCTTACCACTGTATTTGAGGCTGATTTTGCATCCGGGAAAAACGCGATAAGCGTGCCCTCTGCTTCCGGGCCGGGTATAAGCTTCAGGGTGATCCTGGTCACGACACCCAGCATGCCCTCAGAGCCTACCACCAGTCTGGTAAGGTCGTATCCCACCACTCCTTTTGCCGTCCGGGTGCCTGTGTGGATCACACCCCCATCAGCAAGCACCAATTCAAGGGCCATGACATAGTCCCTGGTAACACCGTATTTTACCGCCCTTGGTCCTCCGGCACCAGTGGCCACGTTTCCTCCAATAGTGCAAAAACGCATGCTCGCAGGATCCGGGGGATAAAATAGCCCGTGTCGTGACACTTCTTCCTGCAACTCCCCTGTAACGACTCCGGGTTCTACCAGGGCGGTGAGGTCCCCGGGATTAATGGATATTATCCGGTCCATCCTGGTAAGACAGAGCGCAAGCCCCCCATTAATCGGGACGGATGCCCCTGTAGTACCTGTGCCGGCACCCCTGGGGAATACTGCCAAGCCTTCTTGATTTGCAAGGGAAAGTACCTGAGAGACTTCTTCGGTAGATCCCGGAAGGACTACGGCCTCTGGCAGGGAGCTAATGCTGCTGGCATCATAGGAGTAGCACTTTAGATCAGCAGGATCTGTGGAAAAATTTTCAGGCCCCACAATCTCCAAAATCTGTCGAACCAGAGTCTTTTTCATTACTATGGAGGTTCAGGGTTCAAGGGTTCAAAGGTTCAGTTCTGCCACTGCTGTTTTTCCAGTTGATTGATCAGAAATTCTATCTGGTGCCTGAGCTTACCGGACTCATCCATCTGTTGCTTTATACGGTTAACAGAGTGCAACACAGTGGCATGATCACGGCTGAACTCTCTCCCGATTGCCTCAAGAGAAGACTCGGTATAGCGGCGGGCAAGATACATGCCCATTTGTCTCGGCCGTGCAATAGACCTCTTTCTGGATTTTGAGCAGATCTCATCCCTGCTCAACTGGAAATGACGGCAGATCATTTTCCTTATATCCACGACAGTAATCGCCTCAGGTTCTCCGACCAGGTCTTTAACCACTTCTCGAGCCAGGTCCATATCAACAGGCTGTCTGAGTAGCGAGGACTTGGTCACAAGCCCAATTACTGCCCCTTCGATCCGCCTGATGTCGCCCTTCAGGTGCTGGGCAAGAAAATCGGTAATCTTTTCTTTAAGACATATTCCGTGATTTTTGGCCTTACGTTCAATAATTTTTTTCCTGGTAGACATATCCGGGGAACTTATGGAGGTGATAAGCCCACTAGCCAGTCTTGATCGCAGTTGATCGTTCACACTGTGTATCTGCCTCGGGAGTTGACTTCCGGTAAAGATTATTGTCTTTCCCTTGTCCATAAGGGGATCAAGGGCCAGGGCCAGTTCTGCCTGGGTCCTTTCTCTTCCCGCAAAGGAATGGACCTCTTCAAGGAGCAGAACATCACAATCCTTTTGATAGCGGCTCACAAAGGCTTCCATTTGCCCGTTTTTTATTGATTTTACGACTTGGGTGGTGAAATCATTGGCAGTAAGATAGCGAAGTCTCGTATCCGGTGTCTCTTCAAGTATTTTTTGCCCCACTGCCTGGGTAAGATGGCTTTTCCCGAGTCCTGCCTCAGAGTGCAGGTAAATTACATTGTTGTGATTACCCCCTCCGTTAGCTGTAGCCCAACAAGCTGAAAATGCAAAGCGATTGCTGTCCCCAACCACAAACTCATTAAAGGTAAAGCGTTCACAGAACCTGGGCCTCGGCACTTCACTGGGGGCGAAGTTTGGAAGGTGTAGCTGATTCCGCGCAGCCTCTTTTGCTATTTCGGCAGGAGAAAGCCTTATTTTCCAGGCATGTCCTTCTTGAATAAGTGCCTCCTTCAGCATGGGCAAATAATGCTCCTGGACCCAGGAAACAAAAAACTGATTGGGGCAGAGGATAATAATAGTGTCGCCATCCATCCCCCCATAGGTCAAAGGGGCAATCCACACCCGATAGCTGCCCTCATGTATTCTGGGACGAAGAACTTCTTTTAGACCTTGCCAGACGTTTTCCATTTTTGATGACCTAACGCAATTGCGACCTTTAATTCCTTTTCGGAAGTTCATTGGCCTAACTACAGACTAATTTTTAACAAGGGACGAATTTGATTTCACCCAATCAGCACGAAAGTGGGTATAACCTACTGCAACTCTTGATCAATTTGTTTGAAAGGACTTTTTTATTCTAAGGTGTTTAATTTAGCCGCCCTTCTGGCGGACTTAGAAATGGAAAATTCTATAGGCATCCTTCATTTTGTAGT
>DFBQ01000216.1:3482-3880 GCA_002367355.1 Deltaproteobacteria bacterium UBA3076
TGGCTTGATATGAAGGATGCCATTCTATATTATGAATATATGAACGTCGGTTTTTGACAAATATCGTAATTCTGGTTTATTTCATAATGAAGCTATATTCTGCTGTCAAAGTGGAAAAAGGGAGATTTTTCTTAAGTCAGCGCATGAGTTATCAACAAGGGGCTATCTCGTGAATTTTTTGTTACTTTTTTTTGACGATTTGCGTAACTTACGGAGAAAATAAGGTTTTTGTTGTCTGTAAAAATTCGTATAATTCTCGTAAGTTCTCCTGTTGAACACGATTTTTCAACAGCTTTTTCAAACAACCGGAACTTACTAATTCTTCAATTTTCATCCAATTTTTGGAATCTTCTATCTATAAGCTTTTTTATGAATGAAGCTTTTCTTGTAATACTGTT
>DFBQ01000043.1:0-7561 GCA_002367355.1 Deltaproteobacteria bacterium UBA3076
ACCTAATAGGCCATTTAGGGCTCTAAAATCAGTTTGAACTTACTGTTGTGTTAACAGCAATAATTTCTCCGCTTACCGGCAGATAACATTCACAAACAGCCTTGACTGATTCCACGGTTGCAAATTCTTCCCCCTTCTTAAAGGTATCACCTGTCTGTGGCAGTTCTACGAAGACAATATCTCCGAGCTGGTCCTGGGCATAGTCGTCAAGCCCGATACAGACCTTGTCGCCTTCCAGCCTGGCCCATTCATGATCGTCTGTGTACCGAACGTCATCGGGCAAGTTTAATTCATTGATTTCTTTCATGATCCTTCCTTCCTCAGTGGCCGGAGACCCTGCCATTGACTTCGCTGAAACCCACCAGGTAGTCGCGGATGTAGGTTACAGCCACGGGCCGGAAATCGCGAGCCGGCTCGAAGCCAACAACATCATATGTAACTATCAGGCCAACACGGACGAAGAGGGATTCACTGCCTCCGGGGCTCTGCGTATGGGAGTGTCTGAGATGACACGATTCGGCATGGAAGAAGATGACTTCCGCACACTGGCCGAGCTGATGCGTGATGTGGTGATAAAGGATGCCGTTGTCACCGATCAGGTCAAGGCGCTCCGGGAACAATTCCGTGAGCTGCAGTTCTGCTTCCGTGGCGAGGAATATGCCGGGATGATGCAAAAGCTCCACGAGCTTCTGTAAAGAGCCAAAAAATCGAACTGACACTTGATATCAGCGATTGAAATTAATGGCATCCTTCACGACAAGTCAAAAGTAGTTTACACTTTGTTGATCTTGTATTTTGGCAGTGAAAAACGAAGAGCAAAACTCTATAATATACCAGTATCAACATCAGAAAGGCACAGAAGTATGTGGTAACCCCCTGCTTTCCAGTTTCAAAGCGTTACTTGAGTCCCTGGGGCTTAAGCTGGCGGTAGAAATCAAGGGTGCGGTGGCGTAGGTGCCGAAGTCGGGTAAGGGGAGGTTTTGATTGGTTACAGGAGGTACTCCCATGGTTTCACAGTTGAAACTAACTGTAATATGCGAAAACAGCGTCTTTGGTCCCTCCGGGTTGATCGGGGAGCACGGCTGGTCTTGCTATGTTGAGACTGAAGGGTATAGCATGTTGTTTGACACAGGCCAGGGCCTTGGCGTGTTGTCTAACAGCCTGATTCTGAGAAAAGACCTGAGGTCAATTGATGCTATAGTTTTGAGCCATGGGCACTATGATCATACATCCGGGCTTCCGGCAGTGCTGGGGATCTCAGGACCTAAGCCGGTCTATGCCCATCCTGATATCTTTCTTGTTCGATACTGGAAGAAGGGAAATGTCCTGAGGGAGATAGGGCTTCGATATAAAAAGGAGTATCTTGAGGCTATCGGAGCCAGGTTTGTCAATGTGGAAGAGTTCAGGGAGATATATCCCGGCGTGTACCTGACTGGTGTGGTTCCCCGGATAACCGACTTTGAACCCCCTGATCCGAATATGCAATTAAGAGACCCTGAGGCCGGTTGGGTTCAGGATCCTTTGCGAGATGATCTCTCTATAGTGATAGATACGGAGAAAGGCCTTTTTGTAATACTCGGCTGTGCCCATGCAGGGATTATAAATATTCTGAGGCACATACAGAAGAATCTCCCGGGCCGGCCAATCCACACTGTGATGGGTGGTACGCATCTGGGCCTTGCAGATCCTGCCCAGTTCGGCGTTACGTTGTCCAGCCTTGAGGAGTTTGGTATTAAAAGGCTGGGAGCTGCCCACTGTACCGGGCTTGAGAATGGAGCGAAGCTTTACAATGCGCTTGGTGATAGGTTCTTTTTTGCCTCAGTGGGAGTGAGCATTAGTATTTGAGTGACCATTGTTTTCTGGCAGGCACTATCTCCATTTGCCGCTGGGAGCCTCGCTTGGGAGATCAATCAGCTTTTTAAGTCTTTTCAGGAAAAAAGACCTTGGTATTTCCTTTGCGCCAAGGCTCAAGAGGTGCCAAGTAGTAACCTGGCAATCAATCATGGCAAAGCCCCACTCAGATAGTTGGCGTACAAGGGTCACAAATGCTGCTTTTGAGGCATCTGAGACTTTGGTAAACATTGATTCACCAAAAAATACCCTGCCCATTGCTATCCCGTAAAGTCCACCAACGAGTCGATCCCCTTGCCAGGTCTCTACGGAATGCGCCTTTCCCAGATAGTGAAGTTCAGTGTATGCCTTAATCATTTCCGGAGTAATCCAGGTTCCCTCGCCCCTTTTCATTCTGGTCTCTGAGCAGGCCCTTATTACCTCCTTAAAGGCGCGGTCCAAAGTGACTTGAAAGCGTTCCTGCCGAATAATTCGTCCAAGACGTCTGGATACGTGGAGGTCTGAGGGCTCTAGAATCAATCTCGGATCTGGGGACCACCAAAATATTGGTTCCCCGGGGTTGTACCAGGGGAATATGCCTTGGCGGTATGCGAGAATTAACCTCGGGATGCTCAGGTCCCCGCCAACAGCCAAAAGTCCGCCTTCTCCGGCAAGTTCGGGAGACGGAAAGACCAGGTCTCCGGTTAGTAGATATACAGGCATAATTAAAGCGGCTTCACTGGCATCTGTACACAAGGTATTTCAAACCGGAGTTCTTTACACTAAACCGAAGGATGATTCAACTCTTGTTTTCAATAGTAGCCGGACATTATAAAGGATAGTTTTGTTAAGGACCCGTAAAGGAATAATTCCTTTACGGGTCCTAATGGAAGCCTCTTGCACTTCTCTTGTTGACACAGCCTTTGGTCAGAATTAGTTTCTTTCAGCACCCCAAGGAATTAAGTGCTAATAAGTCTTGTGAGAAAAGTCACTTATGGATACAAAGCACATTGACCTATCTGAACGAAGCCGCGAGATCATGAAAACCGTCGTTCATGCATATATAAATGACGCGGAACCGGTAGGATCCAGGACTGTTGCCAAAAAGGCCGGGCTTGGATTGAGTCCTGCTACTATCCGTAATGCCATGGCCGACCTTGAGGATATTGGCCTGTTATTCCAGCCCCATTCATCAGCGGGACGCCTTCCAACTGAGACAGGTCTGCGTTATTATGTGGACTTCCTTTTGGAGAAAGAGAATTTGTCTTGGGGTGACCAGGTAGCCATAGAAAAGGGTTTGATGCTCAGGTCTGCTGGTTTGGTGGCAACCCTTAAGCGTGCTGTTCAACTGCTGGCATCTTTTTCAGGGCACGCAGCGGTAGTAAGTGCTCCCCGGCTTACCTGTGACCGCTTGATACACCTTGAATTCCTGCGAATCCGGCCGGGCCTGATACTGGTCGTCAGTGTATCCAACACCGGCATGGTGCAGAATCGACTTGTCCGGATCGATTATGACATCTCGGAGGAGAAGCTGGAAAAAATTTCCCAGCATCTTAGCAACAAGCTTGTCCACATATGCCTGGAAGAACTCAGGTCTGTGATTATAGAGGAACTAAAAGAAGAAAAGAGGGTCTTTGACGTCCTTTTAGAAGACCTCCTTGATCAGATGAAGGTGTCAACTGAGCAGGGAGAGGTCTTTATCGAAGGCAAACTCAATCTCCTTGATAAACCGGAGTTTTCGAACGTCTCACGTATCAGGGCAATTCTTAAGACATTTGAAGAAAAGAAGGCCCTTTTGACCCTTTTGGACAGGTGTTTGGACTCAAGAGGAGTGCAAATATATATCGGATCTGAAGAGCTTGGAAATGAGGTGCCGGGCTGCGGCATGGTGCTGGCTCCCTATGCTGGAAGCAATAGTCCTTTGGGGAGCCTGGGTATTGTCGGCCCGATTCGTATGAACTATGCCCGTGCAGTGTCCCTGGTTGAATATACAGCCCAGGTTTTGGGCGAAAAATTTAAGGAATCGTGAACATGGACAACAAAAAAGATAAAGATACGGAAGAAAAGCCGACAACCGGAGAGGAAGAAATCGAGAGCGCAGGCGGTGATGAGATTGATGCGGCCCGGAAGCTGGCGGACAGAGAGGCGGAACTCAAGCAATGTCAGGAAAAGGTGCTACGACTGGCTGCCGATCTGGAAAATTTTAAGAAGAGGATAGAGCGGGAAAAATCGGAATATATGAAATATGCCTTAGAATCCTTTGCCAGAGAACTCTTGCCTTTTCTTGATAACTTAGAACGGGCCGTGACCTCAGCCAAGGATTCAAGGGATTTTGATAAGTTAACAGAGGGGCTTGATCTGACCATATCCGGCTATTTAAAGACCTTGGAACGTTTCGGTCTCAAGGTCTTTACTGCAGAAGGGCAGCAATTTGATCCGAATCTGCATGAGGCCCTTACTGTGCAAGAGCATGAGGGAGTGGAAGAAAATACAGTGATAAAAGAGCTCTTAAAAGGTTATTCGCTTCATGAAAGGATCTTGAGACCTGCTCTTGTAGTAGTATCAAAAAATGCATCAGAGGGGAGTGGACAAGAAGAAACTAGTGCTTAATTTTAGGAGCAGTAAAATTACAACTCGATCTAACTTTTTATATTGAAGCTTTTTTACAAGGAGGATTTTCAACATGAGTAAAGTAATAGGCATAGACCTGGGGACCACCAACTCCTGTGTGGCCATCATGGAGGGAGGTGATCCCAAGGTTCTAAATAATGCCGAGGGCGGGCGCACTACACCTTCGGTAGTAGCCTTTACAGATAAAGGTGAACGATTGGTGGGGATGCTGGCCAAGAGGCAAGCAGTTACCAATGCAGAAAACACGGTTTTTGCAGTCAAGAGACTTATTGGCAGAAAGTTTGGTGATGCAGAAGTCCAGAAGTCCAAGGATATAGCCCCTTTTAAGATTGTCCAGGGTTCAAGTGGAGATGCGTGCGTAGAAATAGGGGGTAAGCAGTACAGCTCTGCTGAGATCTCAGCCATGATACTCGGCAAGATGAAACAGACTGCTGATGATTACCTTGGCGAGAAGGTAACCGATGCGGTGATTACCGTGCCGGCCTATTTCAATGACAGCCAGCGCCAGTCCACCAAAGATGCAGGCCGTATTGCAGGATTAAACGTCCTGCGCATCATCAACGAGCCTACGGCAGCAGCTCTGGCATATGGTCTGGATAAAAAGTCAGAAGAGAAGATTGCCGTATTTGACTTGGGCGGAGGCACTTTTGACATCTCCATACTGGAGATCGGGGAAGGTGTATTCGAGGTAAAGTCCACTAACGGAGACACGTTTCTTGGAGGCGAGGACTTTGACCTTCGGATAGTTGATTGGCTGGCAGATGAGTTCAAGAAGGAACAGGGTCTGGATCTCAGGCAGGACCGGATGGCCCTTCAGCGTCTCAAAGAGGCGGCTGAAAAGGCAAAGTGCGAGCTTTCAAGCACTCTGGAGACTGAGATTAACCTGCCATTCATTACGGCTGACGCCAGTGGTCCGAAGCATATGGTCATTAAGCTCACCAGGGCCAAGCTTGAGTCCCTGGTGGCAGATCTGGTCGACCGCGTTGAAGGTCCGTGTCAGGTAGCTCTCAAAGACGCCGGTCTCACTCCTGCTGACATAAATGAAGTTATACTGGTTGGCGGCATGACCCGTATGCCAAAGGTCCAAGAGAAGGTCACAGGATTATTCGGCAAAGAGCCTCACAAAGGTGTTAATCCTGATGAAGTCGTGGCAATAGGGGCGGCTATACAGGGGGCAGTCCTGAAAGGCGAAGTCAAGGATGTACTGCTCCTGGATGTAACTCCTCTGTCCCTCGGTATTGAGACACTTGGTCAAGTCATGACCAAACTGATTGAAAAAAATACCACTATTCCAACCAGGAAGAGCCAGATTTTCACAACTGCCGCTGACAATCAGAATGCCGTAACCATTCATGTGCTTCAGGGCGAGCGTGAGATGACATCAGGCAACAAGACCATCGGACGATTTGAACTGGTTGGAATCCCGCCGGCTCCCCGTGGAGTGCCTCAGATAGAGGTCACTTTTGATATAGATGCCAATGGCATCCTTAATGTGTCAGCAAAGGACATGGCAACCGGCAAGGAGCAGTCCATCAGGATTCAGGCCTCCGGTGGCCTCAGCGAGGAGGAGATTCAGAACATGACCAGGGATGCGGAACTCCACGCTGAGGAAGATAAAAAGCAAAGAGAGGCGGCTGAGATCCGGAATCAGGCCGACACCTTGATTTACAGCACTGAAAAGAGCCTGCAGGAACTTGGAGACAAGGTAGATACTGCTACCAAAGACCAGATCAATGATAAAATCAAAGATCTCAGAAAGGCCATGGAAGGCACGGACCTGGAGGCTATTAAAAAGGCTCAGGATGAGCTTATGCAGGCTTCTCACAAGCTGGCTGAAATGATGTATCAGCAGGCTGCCGGCGCTCAGGCAGGCGGAGCTGCAGATACATCCGGCAAAGGTGAAAAAGGTGGCAAAGGCGAAGGAGATGACGACGTGGTGGATGCTGACTTTGAGGAGGTGAAGTAGCGGGAAAGGGACATTTCCGGATGGCAACTAATTAAGACGAGCGATAAAACTCCCATCATCCTGACTGTTGAACTCTATCCAGCCCGGATCTCTCAACATCCCCGGATTGAGTATCAGAGTGCGCCCTATATGATTTTCCCCTCTGGATTCGTGTATATGGCCTGTAAAGCAAAAGTCGGGCTGTTTTTCTTCAATGAATTTCCTGATGGCTGTGCTGCCGACGTGGACCCCGCCGCCAATCATATCGGCAGCAGTGTTGAAAGGAGGAGTGTGGGATATCAGGACCTTGATCGGTGCCCGGGTCACATATTGGTATGCCTTGTTGACAATGTCCCCAAGTTCTTCTTCAGAAAACTCGGTTGGGGTGTTGAAGGGAGTGGGATTAGATCCTCCTACACCGAAGATTCCCAAGTTCCCCAGGACAAATCCTTTGCCATGGATATTGATGCCAAGTTCATCCAGATAGTTTCCGACTGATGCCTTATCCATATTACCCTGGACAGCATATATTTTGGGATTAATGCGCCGGATGACATCCAGTATGGTTGAGGCGTCTTCTTTCCCTCCAAAATTGGTAAAATCCCCTGTAATTATCACCATGTCTGCCTTTGAAAGCCCAGTGATCTTCTCAATGCCTGCGCACTCCATGTGGATGTCTCCAAAGGCTATAATGCGCATCAGGTCCTCCTATTAACTGATTCCGCTGAAAAAACCCAATCTGCGGCGTTGCTTCAATTTTCTATCCCATGCGACGTACAATAAATGCTGAATTTTGAATGTTGAATTAAGGTATATATCTGTAACTTCTAAGTAAGTCCGGGCAAATCATATTTTGCGACTATCTGATGGATTCCCGCCTTCGCGGGAATGACGATTGGGTGTGAGCGCCCGTCATTCCCGCGAAGGCGGGAATCCAGTGACTGGTACCCGGACTTATTGAGAAATTACATATATCTTTTAAATCTTCTTCCACAATTCAAAATTCAGCATTGTCATAAAGGGATACATCTGAAGCATTTTGAGCGGAATCATAAGCATCTATCAAACCCCACTCCTTAGACAGATTTGTTTTGTTTTCCGGCTACATATTGGGGCAAGAAACCTTGATAGTCTTCGGCATCCTTCATTTTGTAG
>DFBQ01000043.1:7638-9001 GCA_002367355.1 Deltaproteobacteria bacterium UBA3076
TTGGTTTGCTATGAAGGATGCCTAGTCTTCTTTGGTTTTTGCTATAGGATATTTTGGCATCTTTCATTATAGACAAAAAGTAGTTAATACTCTTCATCGTCATTTCGAGGAGTGAAACGACGAGAAATCTTATAACCCAAACGCATAAAGATTTCTCGCTTCGTTCGAAATGACAAAAAAGTGTAAACGGGAAAATGAAGGATGCCGATATTTTTCAAATTTTTCTTTTACCAGGGGCGCTTCTTGCGGCGGTCATTTCGTGCCCTTGCCTCGTTTACCTTTAAATTGCGTCCACCGAGGTCCTTGCCGTTAAGAGCTTTTATAGCGGCATCGGCATCGGCATTAGCCATTTCGGCGAAGCAAAAACCACGCGGTCTCCCTGTATCACGATCAGTAATCCAGTTGAAGGACTCGAGAGTCCCATACTGCTCAAGCATTTCGCGAACTTCTGCTTCTGTGGTATTAAAGGGCAAATTCCCAATATAAAGTTTCATAAATACATTCCTATAGGAGCAACTGCAATTCTTTTTTTAACAATCGTTTTGTTTTAGAAGTTGCTCGGGCTTAAGGCCATTAAAGATAAAATTGGTTGGAAAAATAAAATGAAAAAAAGCGGGCTCTCGAAAGCAAGCCCGCTTTTCGGCGCTAATTTCCAAAATCCACCGGCACTAAGCGTGTACGTTGGCTGCTTGGGGGCCCTTGGGACCCTCAACCACATCAAACTCTACTGTCTGCCCTTCTTCCAGGGATTTGAATCCGCTGCCTTCGATGGCGCTGAAGTGGACGAAGACATCAGGCCCATTCTCTTGAGAGATGAAACCGAAGCCTTTTTGATCGTTGAACCATTTCACAGTTCCTTTCGCCATGATCTTTACCTCCTTTCCTTAAAACTATGGGCTCTTCCAACCCATGTGTTGCACTTGCCATGGGTTCGAAACGCCCAAACGGAAAGGATCCGCCATGCAGCTAATTTCTGATCCATACAGAGTGTCATGTTTCCTCAAGTGCTTACCCATAAAAAAAGAGGCACTATTTGCAGCCTCTTCATTTACAGACATGCCACTTGATAGCCTTATAGATCGACGCTATAGATAATTATAGCTATGATTCTATCAAATATACGATACGGGACATTTCTTCTGGTGTCAATAAAAAAGAGGCATTTGCGCTGTCCCGCTTTTTTATGCTCCCAGGCCAGGCCGACGATGCCTCTGGCAATACAGGAAACCGGAAATTTAGTGAATTCGGTGACTATATCGCCTTGTTGCGGATCATTCGCAATAAACGGCATCCATTGAAAATAACTCTCACTTCGGAATCTTTTTGATTCCGTTTCAATGAAATATTGGCATCCTTCATATCA
>DFBQ01000043.1:9185-9375 GCA_002367355.1 Deltaproteobacteria bacterium UBA3076
CTACAAAATGAAGGATGCCGAAATATTTTTGAGATTCTCTGTCAGGCCGCTTTTGACAACGGCCTGACCAACGAACGCATTTGAGCTTTTCGACCCTCTTTGATATGACCAAGGGCCATTGCCATCATTACCGCCAAAGACAATCCCATTCGAGTCTGCATTTTCGCTTTGCCACGGATATAGTGCTTCT
>DFBQ01000234.1:0-2946 GCA_002367355.1 Deltaproteobacteria bacterium UBA3076
AAACTACAAAATGAAGGATGCCATAATTAGTTTTATTTATTAGTCTTTGTTGTTAATAGGGATGCCTGGAATATGTTGTCATATTCTGTTAGTTCTCGGTTTTGGCTTGAGAGCGTAAAAAAATTGACGGTGATATAATTCCGGATGAATAAGCACACTGGCTGTATCAATTCCCTTGCCGTCATTGAATATATTGAGGAGAGGGAACCTGGGAAATTAGCTGAGCTATTTAAGGATCTCGGGCCGGAAATGGCAGGAGTACCCGACCCAAAGGCATTCCTTTCTGATCTAAACAACTGGATTTCATCCAGCCTAATGGTACTGCTTTATGAGAGGGCCAGGAGGATTTTGGGCGACGATGATGCAGCCTACAAAATCGGCTTTAGTTCCGTATTGAAGCAGCGTCTGGGCTACATCCAAGGAATTATAATCTATGCCTTTGGAAATCCTGCAAAAGCAATCAGGCATACCCAGAGGGTAAATGACCATTTCAACAGGACCAAAAGGATAGAACTGCTGAGTTTTTCCTGTAATAACGCCGTAATACGTCTCATCTGGTCAAAGGACATTCCCCTCAGCCGTGATTTCTGCCTGATGAATAAAGGTGTTTATAAGGCGATTCCGGTGATATGGGGTCTCCCTCCCAGTCGCTTGGAAGAGACCAAATGTTTCTTCAAAGGCGATGAATACTGCGAATACCATCTCCAGTGGGAGACCCGGAACAGAGTCAAGGATTTCTATCACAGGTTATTCACGCCCTGGAAGATATCCCGGGACAGCAGAAAGGAGCTTGAGAGGGATAAGGAAATCCTCAAAGAAAAATATAATCAGATCCATCAACTCAACCAGGACCTACAGCGAAAGGTGGATCAGCTCACCACCCTTCAGGAGTCCAGCGCTGCCATCCTTTCCACACTCAAGCTGGAAGAACTCCTGGATATGATACTCAAACGGCTTCTGAAGGTAGCCCACATCGACAGGGCAGGGATATTCCTATTTGATGAAGACAAAAACAGCCTGATTCTGATTCACGCAGTGGGCTTGGAACCTAACACCCTTT
Source organism: Deltaproteobacteria bacterium UBA3076 (assembly GCA_002367355.1). GTDB lineage: Bacteria > Desulfobacterota > Dissulfuribacteria > Dissulfuribacterales > UBA3076 > UBA3076. The sequence continues at coordinate 1,061 of DFBQ01000234.1, forward strand.
CAGATCTTAAGGATTATCAAATACCCCTGGACAAGAAGGACAATATTATTGCCCGCACTGCCAGAGAAAAAAGGTCTGTCCTGGTAAAAGATGTGAAAAAAATGTTCCTTAATCCTCAGAATCCCCTTTTGTTGAGGTTAAAGCCAAAGTCCTTTGTCTTGGTGCCCATGACTGTGCGGGGCCGGTTAATCGGTATCCTGCTGGGGGATAATCAAAGTAATCGGAATTTTGTCACGGAAGTCGATAAGAATTTTCTTACCAGTTTTGCCAACCAAATTGCCATGGCCCTTGAGAATGCAAACCTCTACAGAAAGCTTGAAGATTCGGAGCGCAAGTATCGCGAGATCGTAGAGAACGTTAACGAGGGCATATGGATTTTGGATGGAAGCGGGACTATCAAGTTTTCAAACTGCCATCTGGGAAAAATGCTGGGCTATGAGAATCTGGTGGATCACAGCGTATATAGTCTTGTAAACGATGAAGGAAAGAAGGTACTTCTTAAAGTACTTATGGAGAATATGAAGGGTAGAACAGCCAAGGAGGAGATTGTATTGCAGCGGAAGTCAGGTGACCCTGTGAGTGTTCTGATCAGCAGTGTTCCCGTCATGGCAGACGATCAGTATGGTGGCTGCCTGGCCATGTTAGCTGATTTGACGGAGAAAAAACGCATTGAAAGCAGATTGTTGCAGGCCCAAAAACTTGAGTCCATCGGGACTATGGCCGGTGGCATAGCGCATGACTTCAATAACATACTTACTGGCATCGTGGGTTACATAAATCTTCTAAAGCTGAAAACAGAGAAGGATTCTGATATAGGACGCTATGCAGATATTGTCGAGCGGTCCAGCCTGAGGGCTGCCGACTTAGTGACAAAGCTTCTGGCTTTCAGTCGTGACAGCCGGCCCGGACGAACCCTTGCGTCTGTGGTCAATGAGATTGTGCAGGAAACATTGGAATTTATGAAAAGCTCTTTGCCAGAGAATATAGAGACGGGATTCTCTCTTCAGGAAGATATCCCTTTGATTAAGTGTGACCCCACCCAGGTCCAGCAGGCCATCTTAAATATATGCCTCAATGCTCTGGACGCCATGCCTGATGGAGGACGCCTTTTGGTTGCCACCAGTGAAGTCGGATACAAAGAAGCTTGTGCCCGTTGCCCGAATTTTATAGCACATCCCGGTCGTTATGTTTGCATAAGCATCAGTGATACCGGGGTTGGCATTGAGCCGGAAGTAAGGGAGCGTATATTCGATCCTTTTTTTACAACCAAAGAAATGGGCAAGGGATCCGGGCTTGGGCTTGCCATGGCTTACGAGATTGTAAAAAACAGTGAAGGATGTATCCATGTTGAAAGTGAGAATGGGCAGGGAACCACCTTTGAGCTCTTTTTTCCTGTAACAGAGTCTGCTCCGGAGCTTGCAAAAGAACATATAGAAAATCAGGCATTGACCGGATCAGAGACCATCTTAGTAGTTGACGATGAAGAAATTGTCAGGGATCTGACACTGGAGATCCTTTCGGCTTATGGTTATAATGTGTTGCTGGCACAGGACGGACTTGATGCCATACATGTCTATAAGGCCTTTGGACATACTATTGACCTTGTGCTCTTGGACATAATTATGCCTCGGATGGGTGGCAAAGAGGCCTATGAGAAGCTCAAGGAAATCAATCCTGATATTAAGGTATTATTCTGTAGCGGCCATGGCTCAGATCATAAGGTATGTGAAGAACTGAGAAAGAGCGGTCTGCCTTATTCCGGCAAACCTTTTAAAATAGACGAGTTAGTCAGGGATGTGCGGCAGGTCCTGAATCATGAAGATGCAAGTACTTGAAATGCCTAAAGTGAATTAAAGTTAAGGAATTCGGCATCCTTCATATCAAGC
>DFBQ01000234.1:3074-14031 GCA_002367355.1 Deltaproteobacteria bacterium UBA3076
ACTACAAAATGAAGGATGCCAGGAATTCGTTTTCTTCAAACTCAAAAAAATCAGAGGAATTTGTCAAAGATCCGTTTTGTTGACTGCACTACGTCAGTTTTGGCTGTGAGCTTCAGCAGGGATTCCTGCTGAAGCTCACTTTGGAAAATATCGTCGCTTGCCGGAACACAGCCTCCAAACAGGAGATCGGTTTTTTGTATGACCTTCTGTATCTGGTCTTCCAGTGCTGCCGGCAGGTCATTTGGCCCCCTGTTTACTACAAGCACTTTATTTCTTACTTCTACTTTTAATGCCTTTGTAAGATCGGCTATGCGCGCCGCTGTGACTATTCCCCGGATTGAAGGGTCAGATACAACAAATAAGGTATGTATTTTCCGGAGATTTAAGCGGCTCAAGTGCTCCATTCCCGCCTCATTATCGACTATGAGGTAACGGTAACTCCTGGCCAGTCCCTCTATTATCTGTGCCAAGATTGTGTTGGCCATGCAGTAGCATCCAGGGCCTTCTGGCTGCCCCATGACCAGCAAGTCGAAATCTTTGGCCTCTATAATGGCACGGTTTATGTACATCTCCATATAGTCTTTTTTTGCCATATGAGGAGGCGTCTCTGTCTTCATCCTCTCCCTGATATCTCCCAGGCTGGTCTCTACTGAAAGGCCAATGAGCTCATTAAGATTTTCATTGGCATCGGCATCCACGGCCAATACCGGAGTCAGGCCTTTCTCCACAAGGTATTTGATCAGGAGAGCACTGATGGTAGTCTTGCCGGTGCCGCCTTTACCGGCCATGGCAAGGATCCGGGCTGTTCCAGTACTATGGGTGTTAGAAATCAAATTCAACAGCTAAGTATGGGGCTATTGCCCTTAATAGTTTTGGATTCAGAGGGCTGTTAATGGTATCAAGTTCCTCGACAGAAAGGAGAAAACCAAGACTCTGGCGGAACTGAATGACTCTGCATGCAGTAACCTCACCAATGCCGGGAAGCAGGGTCAGTTCCTCAAAAGACGCGCTGTTTATATCCATGGGACGAAAAAATAGCAACCTCCTTGCGCTACAGGCATCCTGGGAGTTATTTGCAATAACTCCTCTTTTAAGGGGAATTTGAACCTGTCCTTTCTTATGCGAGGCCAAGTGATATTCTGCTAATAAAAAACAGCCAACCATAAAGACCAAGACAAGGATTTGTTCTACATATATATTATACTCTGAAAGCCTACAATTGCACATTTTTGTAATTCGAAAAAAATGATGTCTTCCGGCACTTAAGCAGCAGTTGCGTATTTTAACCCGCAACCCGTAACTCCACAAACCCAAGGGCCTGTTGATAGAATTTTCTTATCACAGTAAGCTATCAATCATTATGAAGCAATATGCAAAGATTGAAAAAGCAGATATCTATGCCTTAAAAATTCCATTTAAGATGGATTTTACCCATGCAATGGAATCCCGATCCTTTTCTGATTCCCTTATCCTCAAAATTGAGGGGCAGAGGAAAAAGGGATTCGGTGAGGCCATCGTTCGAGACTATGTATCAGGCGGAATCGGAAAAGGAGACCTACTGAAGAATGCCAAAAAAATCATAGCAAGAATCCTTGAGCCCCTTATGGGAAAAGATATTTCCTGGGAAGAAGGAAAGGAGCATTTGGATTCCCTAGCGCTCGAATCATACGAGCTTCCGCTGCTATGTGCAGTGGAAACAGCGCTTCTTGACATGTTTTGCAATAGCTCAGGGGAAGACATCTATGGCTTGCTAAAAAAAGAGCCTCTAAAGCAGGCAATTCGGTATGGTGCAATCCTTTCCATGCTTTCTCTATCAGCAGCAGAACATATTCTGGATATATGCAAAAAAGTGAATATACGCAGTGTGCGGATCAAGGTTGGCACTGATTTAGATTACAATGAGGAAATACTTAAGCTATCACGAGAAAAACTCGGGTGGGATTTTGATTTAAGGGTCGATGCTAATGCCTCGTGGTCGTTAGAAATAGCCCTTGAAAGCCTTAAAATATGCCGGAAGTATGGGATATTTATGGTTGAAGAGCCTTTTGGCAGACATAGAGAGGAAATATTTTTTCTTCTTAAGGATCCGGAGAGCCGCGATTTTCAATTTGTAGCAGATGAATCAGCCGTTACTGTCAGTGATATAGAGACTATGGTAAAAAACAGAAGTTACCACATGATCAATCTTCGTCTTTCAAAGAACGGAGGACTCCTTAAGGTTTTAAAGATGGCTGAAATCGCTGAAAAAGGGGGACTTCAGTATCAAATTGGATGCCTCGTGGGGGAAACCGGAATTCTTTCTGCATCAGGCCGGGTGGCGGCATCTATTCTTCCAAAGGCAGTGTATGTTGACGGCTCTTATGATAATTATCTTCTTTCAGAAAATATAACATCGGAGAATTTCTCTTTTGGTTTTGGCGGAGTGGCTGAAATAATAAGGGGACAGGGATTGGGTTTTACAGTAGATGAAACCAGGCTTGGGAGATTGAGCATTGGGAAAGCTCAATGTCTTCCAAAAATGGTAAGCGAAATATCCTTAGTTTGATTTCACATTTTGGAGGTATGTTAATGTTTGAGATTTTGGAACGTCAGGATATGGCCGATGGCACAGTGGTCCTTAATGAAATAAGTGCGCCCCTGATTGCCGAAAAGGCTGAGCCGGGACAGTTTGTCATCTTGAAAGCAAATGAAACCGGGGAGCGCATTCCGCTCACCATGGCCGATACAGACCCGAATAAGGGTACCATCACAATAATATATCAGATTGTTGGGAAGAGCACCGCCCTGTTTAAGTCCCTTCAGGTAGGTGAGCGGTTTCAGGATGTGATTGGTCCATTGGGTGAGCCTACACATATTGAAAAACTGGGCACTGTTGTATGTGTTGGAGGGGGAACCGGTGTTGCTGTTTTGCATCCCATTACCCGTGGGATGAAAGAAATCGGTAACCATGTCATTGCCATTATCGGTGCCAGGAACAAAGATCTCCTCATCCTGGAGGACAAAATGAAGGCCGCATCCAATGAGCTGCATGTCTGCACGGACGATGGATCATACGGCCATCACGGGTTTGTGACGGACGTACTCAAAGATGTCCTGGAAGAGGAGGACGTTAAACTTGTTGTGGCAATTGGTCCTGTGCCGATGATGAAATTTGTGTGCAGTGTTACGGAGAAGTATAAGGTCAAAACTTTTGTGAGTCTGAACCCCATCATGGTGGACGGGACAGGCATGTGTGGTTGCTGCCGGGTGAGCGTGGGCGGTAAGACACGGTTTGCCTGTATAGATGGTCCTGAATTTGACGGGCATGAAGTTGATTTTGACGAACTGATGCAGCGCCTCCAGGCCTATAAGGAGCAAGAGTCTGTTGCATATGAGAAATTTCTGCATGAATAAAATGTTCAGAAATAGCTCGTTTTTATGGACATTCATGCGAGCATAAGGTGTTATGGAGAGTAATTATGACGGAAAAACCGCCTAAAAAGGAAAAAATACCCAGGCAGCCCATGCCTGAACAGGATTCCCAGATCAGAAAACGGAATTTTGAGGAAGTTCCATTGGGATATACAAAGGAACTTGCTGTAAAAGAGGCAGAAAGATGCCTGCAGTGCAAAAAGCCTTCTTGTATGGAAGGGTGTCCTGTGTCTATTGACATACCAGGTTTTATCAAAAGCATTAAAAAGGGTGATTTCGCCAAAGCCGTCAGGAAGATATGGGAAAGAAACGCGCTTCCGGCCGTGTGCGGCAGGGTTTGCCCACAAGAGATCCAATGTGAAGGCAAATGCATCCTTGGCAAAAAGGGGGATCCTGTAGCGATTGGCAATTTGGAAAAGTTTGTCGCGGATATGGAGCGGGAGCACGGCAATGGAGAACTCCCGCCCAAGAGTGATCCCACGGGGAAAAGAGTAGCCGTGGTAGGGTCCGGGCCTTCCGGCCTGACTGTTGCCGGAGACCTTATTCTCAAGGGTCATGAAGTGACAATTTTCGAGGCCTTTCACAAGCCTGGCGGTGTTCTTGTATACGGTATCCCGGAATTCAGGCTTCCCAAAGAGATAGTTTATTCAGAGGTAAATACCCTTGAGAAGTTGGGGGTAAAAGTTGAGTGCAATACAGTGGTGGGAAAGACTGTTTCCCTGGATGAACTTTTTGAACAGGGCTATGATGCCATCTACGTGGGGGTGGGTGCCGGATTACCCCGGTTTCTGGACATCCCGGGAGAAAACCTGATCGGCATATATTCAGCTAACGAGTATCTGACCCGGGCCAATCTTATGAAGGCATACCTGTTCCCTGAATACGATACCCCACTCGCCAGAGGTAAGGATGTCGTTGTGTTTGGCGCCGGAAATGTGGCTATGGATTCCGCGCGGACTGCCATGCGTTTGGGTGCCGACAGGGTGCGCATCGTTTATCGCAGATCCCGGGATGAAATGCCTGCTCGATCCGCAGAAATTCATCACGCAGAAGAGGAAGGCATTGAATTCTTTCTTCTCACAGCGCCTACCAGGTTCCTGGGTGATAAAAATGCCCGTCTGACAGATGTGGAGTGTCTCCGGATGAAATTGGGTGAACCTGACGAATCCGGGCGACGGCGTCCCATACCCATAGAAGGCTCCGAGTTCAAGCTGGAGTGCGACTTGGCGGTTATTGCTGTTGGTGCAGGGGCCAATCCCCTTTTGACCAAGTCAACTGAGGATCTGAAGATCAACAAGTGGGGTTATATTGTTGCAGATCCTGAGACAGGCAAGACCATAAAAAAGGGAGTATGGGCCGGTGGAGACATAGTCACAGGCCAGGCCACGGTCATTTTGGCCATGGGAGCAGGCAGAAAGGCCTCTGATTCCATACATCAGTATCTTGCATGGGGATGGTAAAAACAGAGAAAGAAATCATGGAGATCCAGGGTTTCTGTCAGAAAGACAATTGCCATGTTGCTATCTCAAGGGGTTGTTTGCATCCCATGGATTACTGCCCTCACCGGCAGGCATGTTTGATCCACTATCAGGAAAGGGAAAGGCGCAAATCATCGAGAAAGGATTATCTTCAGGAGTGCGGAGAAGAGGGTTGGTGAGATATGAACATCCTTCTTGCAAACGATAACGGAATATACGCCCAGGGATTGTACTCACTTTATGAAATCCTTAAGGATGACCATGAATTGTTTGTTGTTGCTCCTGATAGCGAATGTAGTGCATGGGTCATGCAATTACCCTGGTAGACCCGCTCAGTATCCGCTCTGTAAATCGCAATGATTCATTTTTCGGATTGGCTCTGAGTGGTACACCGGCAGACTGTGTTAAGCTTGCAGTGCATTACTCCTATCTATTTCGATCTCACATCTTATTCGACCTTAAATTCTCTCCCTACACTACAAATTTAATATATTCAATTTCTGGATGATCGTTAGAGGAATGGTTCTGAGTGTTTCTACTGTCCTAACTCAGGATTTATCTTTAGTTTTTACATTTTATAGCTATTGACAAGTTATGATTCTTTTTGTACTTGTATAGCCGAGTTTATTAATTGGCTGATTTGCGTCTAAATCAGGAAGAAAAATGCTGCGATTCAGCCTTTTATGAATTTTGTATTTATTGTTGGATACGTTGGACAATCACAACCTTGAACACATTGTAAAGTATTGGACTTATTGATCCTGATAAGTAAGATTTAGGGACAATGTAAATAAACATTTACATTTCAAAAAAAACAGAAAGGAGTTTATCATGACTGGGAGAAAGAGAAGCAGGCCCTATAATGTAGATGATGTACGATATGTGCATAAGCATTATGCCGAAATGACGGCTTCTGAGATAGCCGACAAGCTTGGTATCAGCAGGTTTCAGGTATCAAAGATTGTCAGTGAACTCAGAAAGCACGTAGATTTGCCTAAGAAGACTGTGCGTCGGCCTAATCCAATTCTTAAGTTTTTGGAAGAAGAAGGTATTGAGCCAAAAGAGGCAGCTAAGACAAAGACTACTAAGGGAAAGCGCAAGAAAGCTTAGCATCCACAAGCTATATCCGGAAGGATGAAAGCAGCTGTGTCAAATAATGATGCAGCTGCTTTTTTAATCCACAGATTACGGTAGATTTCACAGATTTTCGCGTGTTGCACAATCTGACGTGTAACCGGACAGATCGCAATTTTTCAAGAGGCTGTGTTTTGTGTAATATCTGCGGATTGTGTTCTGTTGATTGAGATGGCATGGCGTGTTAGGCTAATGAGGCTTCGATGTGAAGATGTAGCCGTTGTGAAGGAGTCTGGTTTATGGAATATGAGGCGGTAATAGGTCTTGAGGTTCACGTCCAGTTGCAGACTGAAACGAAGATTTTTTGCTCCTGTTCAACTACATTTGGTGCGCCACCCAATACGCATTCATGTCCGGTATGTGTGGGAATGCCGGGAGTTCTGCCTGTGCTTAACAGAAAAGTTGTGGAATTTGCCATGAAAATGGCACTGGCCACACATTGCGAAATTGTCCCTTTCAGCGTTTTTGCCAGAAAGCACTATTTTTATCCTGATCTTCCAAAGGGCTATCAGATTTCTCAATATGATCTTCCCCTGGCTGAACGCGGTTGGGTTGAAATCGCTATAAACGGACAGGCCAAGAGAATCGGTATTACCCGCATCCATTTGGAAGAGGATGCGGGCAAATTGATACATGATGAAAACAGGCCGGTTAGCTATGTGGATTTTAATCGGACAGGTGTGCCTTTGATTGAGATTGTGAGCGAGCCTGATATTCGAAGTCCTGAAGAGGCTGCTTCATATCTTAAGAAAGTTAGACAGCAGGTCCGTTACTTGGAGATCAGCGACGGCAATATGGAAGAGGGTAGTCTGCGCTGTGATGCCAATATCTCCTTGAGACCCAGAGGCCGGAAAGATTTTGGCGTCAGGGCGGAACTCAAGAATATGAATTCTTTCCGTAACGTGCAGAAGGCATTGGAGTTTGAGATAAGGCGTCAGACAGCTCTTTTACTTGATGGTCATGAGATAGTGCAGGAGACCCGTCTTTGGGATGTGGCCAAGGGTGTAACAGTCACAATGAGGGGTAAAGAAGAGGCCCATGATTATCGATATTTTCCTGATCCGGATTTGGTTCCGGTCGAGATTGATAATGCCTGGTTGGACAGTGTAAAGGTGGAACTGCCTGAACTGCCTGATGCAAAGTGCGCTCGCTTTGAGGAACAATACGGTCTTTCAGGCTATGACGCAGGAGTCCTTACAGCCTCAAAGTCCTTGGCTGATTACTTTGAGGAATGCGTAGCCCTGTTTCCCAGCCCAAAGATTGTCAGCAACTGGGTAATGGTAGAACTGTTCCGTATTCTAAAACAGGAGAATCTGGAAATTGACGCCTGCCCAATACCTCCTGCCGGACTGGCGGAATTGCTCAAGCTGATAGACAATGGCACTATTAGCGGCAAGATGGCAAAAGATATCCTTGAACAGGCATATGATTCAAAAAAGAGTCCTAAAGAAATTGTAGAAGAACAAGGGGTTGCCCAGGTGAGTGACGAATCCACTCTCAGCGCTGTGGTCGAACAGGTAGTGGAGGCCCATCCAAAAGAGGTGGAAAAGTGCAAGGCTGGAAAGACCAAGATCCTGGGTTTCTTAGTTGGACAGGTTATGAAGGAGACAAAGGGACAGGCCAATCCCCAAAAGGTAAATGAGCTGCTGCGAAAGGCCCTGGGCCCATGAAAGACATTGCTGCCGGAAACAACGATTTGCCATTGAGTCTGCTTCATAGCGAAGGTAAAACGTCTGTAGTACCGCTCCGTTGGGAAAAGCAAATTCTTTATTTGTTGGACCAGAGGTTATTACCTCATGAGGAGACCTGGCTTGCGTATAGATCAGCAAGAGATGTTGCTCAGGCTATAAGGGATATGGTGGTGAGGGGAGCGCCTGCCATGGGGATCACTGCCGCTTTTGGCATGGTTTTGGCCGCTTATGGACTCAAGGATAAAGACAGGGATCTCTTTGTGGAGAAATGGCTGGAGGAAGCGGCTTTCATGCTCCAGGCCCGGCCCACGGCAGTAAACTTGAAGTGGGCGGTAGAGAGGCTAAAAAAGCTTGCGCGCAGGCATTATGAGCTGAGCCCAGGCGATCTCACAGCCATTTTAGAAAAGGAGGCCATTTCTATTTGGACAGAAGACGTAAGGGCCAACCTGGCCATAGGATTTCATGGTCAGGCCCTTTTACCGGAAACGGGCGGCGTGCTCACTCACTGTAATGCAGGCGGCCTTGCTACCGGTGGATATGGAACGGCCCTTGGAGTTATCAGGGCTGCCCTTTCTATGGGCAAGGAGATCAATGTCATTGCCGACGAGACCCGCCCTTGGCTCCAGGGTGCCAGGCTTACCGCATGGGAGCTTATCAAGGACGGGATAGCAGTTACTCTGGTTGTGGATGGAGCTGCAGGTTTTTTGATGCAAAAAGGGCAAATCAAGGCTGTGGTGGTTGGGGCCGATCGCATTGCAGCCAATGGTGATGTTGCCAACAAGATCGGGACTTACACTGTAGCTGAGCTTGCCAGAGCTAATAATATCCCTTTTTATGTGGCTGCCCCTGTTTCAACTATTGACCCTGCCACCCCGTCCGGAGATCAGATCCCTCTGGAAGAACGTGGGTCCCTGGAAATTACCACTTTTGCCGGAAAGGAGATCGCCGCCCCGGGTGTGAGAGTTCAAAATCCAGTCTTTGATATTACTCCTCACCATCTTATAACCGCCATAATCACCGAGCTGGGTGTGCTTACCCCGCCATATGGTCCTGCTATTTATGCCTGCTTCTCTTAAGCATCTCGTTCAGTTGGTTGCAAATGTTTTTGATTCCTTTACTGCTGCCCTGTTTATCCATAGTCATCAGGGGGATGATCTCCACCTGGTGGCATGGGAGAGCCTCAGCCCTTATATAGTGCCTGAATGCAATATAGGGGTTGGTCAAGGGCTGATAGGCTGGGTTGCACGGGAGGGGAAGAGGCTGCACGTAACCAATTTCGATAGAGATACCAGGACTCTTGGTATTTACAGCAGAGACGTTGGTATAAAGGCATTTCTCGCAGCTCCCTTACTCCGCGGTGCAGGGGTCTTGATGGTTGACAGCAAGAATCGTTATTCCTTTCCTGAAAAGAAACAGCGCATTTTAGAAGATTGTGCAATAATAGCTTCTGATTTGTGGTTTTCCTGGAAAAGCCACCGTGAACTCCGGTTCTACCGTCGTTGGAACAAATGGTACCATGGCCTTTCAGGAAAAACCGAGCACCTGTTGGCAAGCCTGAAAGAATTGTTAGGACTTAAGAGCGGTCTTGTGGCCTTTCATGAAAGGGACAAGGATGTTTTTATGATAAAGGCTACCACTGGACTACCTCAAGAGATTAACCTGAAAGGTCAGTGTTTTAATGTGGAAAAAGGCCTTGTCGGTTGGCTTTTGAGATACAGAAAGCACTTGATGCTTAGTCGCTATGGAGCGGATAAGCACAAGTCTTATTTTTTATGGCCTGGTGAGCCCTTTGACAGAGGTCCGGTGCTGATAGGGCTCTTTCAGCCAATTGAAGCAGGCACATTGGTGTGGTTACTTACCGGAGATACAGACTTGTCAGGGTGGCCGGGAGGTCTTGCCGAGCTCCTGGTTTTTTCTCTTGATCGAGTCATTAATACCTAAAATAAGCAATTAGCTATTAGCAGTTAGCTATTAGCTTAATGATTACAGGATGTTTTGCTATTATAAACTTTCACCCGTTGGGTGTTTCTAAGTAACGTAATGCTTTGATTTTTCAAAGCTAAACGCTAATGGCTAACAGCTAATCGCTCAAGTAGGAGATGCCGTGGCGCTTAAGAAGCTTAAAAATATAATAAAACAGGACCTGGCTATGGATTTGGGCACTGCCAATACCCTTATTTATGCTCAGAGAGAGGGTGTGGTCCTGAATGAACCTACTGTAATTGCATGCTCAAGTGACGGATGGGTAATTGAGGTGGGGCTTGCTGCAAAAAAGTATCTGGGCCGGACTCCTGAGAGTATTGCGGCTATACGTCCTATGAAGGACGGAATCATAGAGGATTTTGATGCAGTAAGTCAGTTAATCAAGGTTTTCTTGAACCGTGCAAAAGAGCGAAAGGGGATCTTCTCACCAAGGGTGGTAATTTGTGTCCCTTCTAATATCACTCAGGTGGAAAAACGGGCTGTACTTGAGGCAGCTCACGAGGCCGGGGCCATGAAGATATTTCTATTGGAAGAAACCATGGCTGCTGCCATAGGCGCGGGTCTCCCTGTTCATGGAGAGGAGCCGCAGATGATACTGGATATAGGTGGTGGCACAACTGAGGTGGCGGTAATAGCTAAGTGGTCGTATTTACACTGCGAGACTTTACGGATGGCAGGGGATGAATTTGATGATGCCATCGTCCGTTGGTTGACCGAAGAACATGGTGTAGTGGTGGGTCCGACCACTGCAGAAACAATTAAATGGGAGATAGGAACGGTTTGGGATGATGAAAAAGGCCTGGATCAAGAATACAACGTAGGGGGAAAGCATTGTTTGCGAGGGGTGCCGGTAACGTCCGTAATTACCCCCCGGGGACTGATGCCTGTTCTGGAGAAACCGCTGGATGCTATTTCCAAGATGGTGGAGGATGTGTTTAGGCCTTTGTCTCCAGACGCCAGGGCCTCGATAGAAGCCAACGGTATAACATTGACAGGGGGTGGGGCTTTGCTGAGAGGCATTACTCAGTTCTTGGGGTTGAGGACCGGCCTTACGTTTAACCTTGCAAGTGATCCGCTGACAACCGTGGTACAGGGTGCCGGGCGGACAATCGAGGCCTTTAAGGATTACGAGAGGGTGTTTATTAATTAAAGTCCGTTGATTCAGGAATTGCGAATTTAGGGATTGAGGAATTGAAGGTTGTTCTATTGATTTTAATCCCTAAATTCCTCAATTTATACGGCATCCTTCATATCAAGCCA
>DFBQ01000234.1:14123-15256 GCA_002367355.1 Deltaproteobacteria bacterium UBA3076
AACTACAAAATGAAGGATGCCATTTATACTTAGATGTTCTGTGATCAAGGACCTTCCTTTTTTATTTCTTCGTGTAATATTACCTTGTTACCTCCTGCTTTTTTTGCGATATACATTGAGACATCAGCTTTGTATATAAAATCGTTAATGTCTTCGCGCAATCCCCTGTTTGTTCTCCTGAAGCGGGAGATACCCAAGCTAAGGGAAGTCTTGCCTATGTCCTTGTTCAGGTAATTGCGCCGTATACGTTCTGCTATCTGTTTTACCTGCTCTGTGCCGGCCTGGGGAACCATTACGGCGAATTCATCTCCTCCATAGCGAAACGGAATATCAACATTACGTCTGATGGAATTACTCAGCACACCAGCTAGTCGCTGGAGCACCTCGTCTCCTGCCTGATGCCCCAAGGTGTCATTAAGCTCCTTGAAATTGTCCAGGTCTAATATGATTAGAAAAAGAGGATAGTTTTGGCGGGTGGCCCTTTGAGCTTCCTCTTCGAGCTTTTGGTCGAGAAAGCGTCTGTTGTATAGGTCTGTAAGGACATCTTTTACGGAAAGTCGTTTCAATAAGGCCCTGTATCCACGTTCCCTGATTATTCTATTGAGTTTGGCCTCTATCTCGTCCAGATTAATGGGTTTTTGTATGAAATCACAGGCTCCGGCTTTAATAACGTCAGTGTAATGAAAGTCTCGACTATACCCTGTTATTGCCATTACATCTGTTTCAGGCCAGAATTTTTTGATTTTCCGAATAAGCTCCATTCCATCCATTCTGGGTATCATGAGGTCAGTGATTACGATGGTGGCAGAGGATTGCTCCAGCAATGACATGGCTTCCAACCCATCACCTGCTGTACGATATTGGTGTCCCAAACGGGAAAGGAATTCTGCCAATACGTTTAAGATAGTAGGAGCGTCGTCAACAAGTAGGAGTTGTTGGGGTTCTTGTGGAAGGTCTTTTAAGAAAAAATCGACCTGTCTTTCAGATGATCCTAAAATATCAGGCAACACATCCTCCCTGGCTGTATAAGTCTATAAGGTTATCTTGAATCAGTTGATTCAGGAATTGCTGATTTAACGTCTCAAAAATGTAATTTCTCAATAAGTCCGGGGGCATCCTTCATATCAAGCCAA
>DFBQ01000161.1:0-784 GCA_002367355.1 Deltaproteobacteria bacterium UBA3076
GCTTGATATGAAGGATGCCAAAGTATACTATGAAAATCTCAGCAATTATTGTGGCAGCCGGTGCTGGCATACGTTTTGGTGCAAGTATTCCAAAACAGTTTTTCGCCCTGGGAGGACGTCCTGTTCTTGCCTGGAGTCTTGAGGCATTTGACAGATCAAGCCTTATAAACGAACTGATAGTAGTGGCGCCGCCTTCAGACGAGGGTCCTGCTATTGAAATAATAAAAAAATGGGTCCACAGGGTCGGGGTCAAGGTAGTGCAGGGAGGGTCAACCAGACAGGAATCCGTAAAATCAGGGTTGGACGCGGTAGATCATGGAATTGAGTGGGTGGCGGTACACGATGCTGCAAGGCCCCTTGTGACCCCAACACAGATAGAGGCTGTGTGTTTCATGGCCCAGGAGGTAGGAGCTGCCATCCTTGCCGTTCCTGTACGGGATACAGTAAAAGTAGTGGATGAAGACGGACTGATTATCAGGAGCCAGGACCGGAGCCGTCTCTATCTGGCCCAAACGCCCCAGGTCTGCAGAAAGGAATATCTGCGATCAGCTTATAAGCTGGCAGAAGTAAAGGGTATAAAGGCTACTGACGAAGCAGGCCTCCTGGAGGTCTCAGGAGTTGCCGTGGGCGTTGTGGAAGGCAGCCCAAGCAACTTCAAGATTACCACTCAGGAAGACCTCATGATGGCTGAAGCCCTGATAACTTTATTTCAAACAGTATGAGCCGGGCGCATTCACACGTTGTGGGAGGGAATCCATACGTGGTTGTTTTGAAAAATGAACAT
>DFBQ01000161.1:867-2833 GCA_002367355.1 Deltaproteobacteria bacterium UBA3076
TTCTTGTTCGATATTCTGCGGTTCAAAAAAATAAAAAGGGAGGTGCTGAATCCAGCACCTCCCTTCATAGGTTCGGCTAAAGCAAGCCTCAACAGCTACTACATAGCTTCGCCGGAAGCAGCCTTCTGCATCTTGATCTCGACCTTTTCGGTCAGGCCTTCATAGTACCCGCGGAGGATGGTGAGAACCTCGTTGCGGCCGAAGTGATCCGGAATGTCAGAACCATCGGAGAGCATCTTGCGCAGCTTGGTCCCACTCAAGATAACGCGGTCATCCTTGCCATGCGGGCAGGTGCGCATGCTGGCCATGCCGTCGCACTTAAAGCAGTAGAAGGTCCAGTCGATCTTGAGCGGCTGGCAGAGCAGGGCCTTACCAGGCACCGCGCACGCCTCTTCATAGGTCGCATACGGTATCTTGTCAAAAATGTCCTGGGCCTCGAACATCCCGTAGAAGTCGCCCACACCCGCGTGGTCGCGGCCGATGATCATTCTGCTTACGCCGTAATTCTGGCGGAATGTGGCGTGGAGCAGGGCCTCACGAGGACCGGCATAACGCATATCCAGCGGGTAGCCGCCCTGTACCACGTTATCCTTGACAAAATACCCATTGACCAAGGTGTCAATACATTTTACGCGTACACTGGCCGGGATGTCACCTGGTTTCAGGTTTCCGATCAGGGAATGGATGATAACACCATCGCAGACCTCAACCGCGATTTTGCACAGATACTCATGCGAACGATGCATGGGATTTCTGAGCTGCAGAGCGGCAATTTGGCTCCAGCCTTTTTCCTCAAATATTTCGCGGGTCTGGGCCGGCCGGAGATAAATGTCTTTATACTCGGTCGGATATTCACCCTCGGAAAGGACCTTTACAGGACCGGCCAGGCATATTTCCTTACGTGCCATAACCATCTGTACGCCCGGATGATCCTCAAGGGCGGTCTTCATGAAGTCACCCTGGCTATCCTCGCCCTCGCCCTTATAGACCAGCTCTGATTCCCATTTCTTGTCTTCTTCGGTCATCTCAAACTTTTCATTGACCTTCATAGTGGCGTAAAGCTCGCCTTCCCTCTCCAAGGCAATCTCGTCGCCGACACTGATCCCTTCGGCATCGGCCTTGGAAGCAGTGAGCATTACCGGGACCGGCCAAAACGTACCGTCGGAAAGAAGCATTTTTTCACAAACTCCCTTCCAGTCAGCCTGGGTCATAAAACCATCCAAGGGGCTGAAACCGCCGATACCCATCATAATCAGGTCGCCTTTTGCTTGGGCCGAAATTGGAATCTTCTTAAGCCCAGCGGCCTTTTGCTTTTCTGCATCTAAGTCCGAACCCGTAAGTAGACTGCAAACTAAACCCTTTCCTCCATGTGGTGGTACTAATGCCATTTGTTTTTGTCTCCTTTTATGTTATTTGTAAAAAATCAATATATCTTCACTAATTCCGGAGAATTAGCTATACAGCCTACCACCCCCTAATTCTCTCAACAATTGGAGTCAAAAAAAATCTAATCAAATGATGCTGCAGTGTCAGGAAATCCCTCCAAAGCGAAAACACGGCAATATAGACTTTTTTATTACAACCTCTCCTTTTTGTCAAGAACAGAATGAATGAGAGGCATTTGTGCTGTACCGGTTTTGAAAATAGTGTTTCGCAGTACTGTAGATACAATATGTAGTACGTCTATTATTTGTTTATACTATATATAGCTAACGATTAGCTCGCAACTTGACAAATTAGCTCTAAAGTGTGGGGTGAAATGTTTTTTGAACAACTCAAAACATACATAAACTGATAGGTTAAAGACAGCGCAAATGCCTCGAATGAACAAAAAATCAAACTTTTCCTTTGCGCAGCCCCTCCAAATATTATAAATTAATTATGTAGGAAAATTGAGAAAAGGCTATTATCCGTAGACAACTGAAGCGGGTCATATACTAATAATCGGCATCCTTCATATCAAGCC
>DFBQ01000161.1:2920-24711 GCA_002367355.1 Deltaproteobacteria bacterium UBA3076
CTACAAAATGAAGGATGCCTAATAATCATTATTTTCAGGCTGTTGAAAAAGTCCATCCATGGTGTTTTAAATATCTTGAGAATGGGCGGCAGGAGCAAAGACGTATGTCACAGGATGTCAGAAATCTTGTTAAACAATATTATCCTAATTTTCCCAGCAAACATTGTGGAAAAATATATCATGACACAACTGAATTCATGGATATCAGTTACGGGGATGTTATTTGTGTTAACGGACTTCATTATATGGTCCTAAGGGATGAGGTGGAGCGCCGATTCGGGATTGAAGACCCGAAATTCTGGGTCAAGCGGTGCAGGCACCTGGAAACTGGTGAGCGAAAAATCATAAAACTGGTTTTCTATGAAAAATTTCTCTTAAAGCTTGGCGAGGTTGAAATTCTTTGCCATCGGAGCCCTGGAAAAGAATCCAGAATCCTTGACCTGGTAAGGGGTGACATGCGGTTCATGCAGGGAGTTTCATACCATGATGAAAAAAATAATAATGTCAGGGTGCTGGACCTTATCAGAGGGAAAAGCCTGGACATAGTAATCTATAATATTGAAGAAGATCATGAGACCTATTTTCGAAAACATTTTCCTGAGATATTGGAAAAATTCATCGGTGCATGCGAGGCTATAGGGTTTATGCACAGCCATGGGGAAAAGCATGGAGACATTCGCCGTGATCATATCTGGATCGAATCCGGGACACAGAAATACCGCTGGATCGACTTTGACTATTCATTTGATTTCTATGAAAACCCCTTTGCCTTAGACCTGTTCGGGTTAGGCGGCATTCTTGCCTTTATCACCGGCAAAGGGGATTGCACGGTAGGCTATCTGTTGGAAAGAGGATTCACGAAAGAAGATCTTGCAGGTCTGACCGAGGACGACTTTTCAATCGTTTTTCACCATCGCCTCGTCAACCTACGCAAGATCTATCCCTATATCCCGGAAAAATTGAACAACATTTTACTTCATTTTTCCAGGGGAACCGATGTGTTTTATGATACCGTCGATGAAATACTTGGCGACCTGAAGCCGTGTTTGGATCTTCTGGGTTCCTAACGAAACGGCATACAGAGCAACGCCTGAGGAAAACAATTTTAAGAGGAGGAAAGCATGGACCCGAAAAAGATTCTCATTGCTGTTGACGCTTCGGAAAACTCATTGCGGGCCGTCGAATACACAGGGGATATGTTGGGCGGCGGTGAAGGATTTCATATTGAACTCTTAACAATTGAACGTTTTCCGGACAGGGATCTGTTTGAAACTGAAGAGGTCTGGAAAACCGAATGCAAAAAAAATCAGGCGGCCTATCTGGATTTCATGGCCAAGGCCCAGAAGATACTTTGCGATAAAGGCATTTCAGAAAAGCAAATCTTTAGCCGCTATATAGAAAGCTGTAAATCTCCGCTCAAAAGCCCTCCACTTATCTGCAGCATGGGCACCAATATTGCTCATGAAATAATGGGAATAATCGAAAGTGAAGGATTCGGCACCGTGGTTATCGGCAGACGGGGCGTGTCAAAGGAAGTGGAATTTCTGTTCGGCAGCGTATCGACAAAGATCGTGCATTACTCCAAGGGATGTGCCGTCTGGATTGTCAATTAACTGAATTATCAGGGCCGGGAAGCCAGGAGGTGTATGTTATTTTTCTGCCGATGCGTAGGCAAGCTATATCGCTCTTTTAGGTCCGGATCATGAAAAGCGGCTATGGTAAAGCCGTTCTCCTCAAAATGCCTGCCAAAAGTAGTTTACACTTTGGATCTTTTTTCAAATGAGTCTTCTAACAGTCGTAAAGGCCTCGCTTTCATTTACCGGGAAGCAAATTTTTAATGAGATCGGGTTTCAAGTGGGACCGAGAGACCGTATAGGCCTGGTGGGCCCGAACGGATCGGGGAAAACCACTTTGCTCCGGCTCATCATTGGGGAGGTTGCCCTTGACAGCGGAGAAGTCAGGGTAGCAAAAGGGGGGCGGGTCGGATACCTGCCCCAGGATGTCCAGGAAACCTTGTCAGGGCCTCTCTTGCAGTCTGTTATTGAATCTGTTCCCGGCCGGGTACAACTGGAAAATGAGCTTAGAAGGGCAGAAGCATCCCTTAAGGATGTGTCTTCCAAACAGGACCAAACAAGAGCTGCAAAAAAGCTGGCGGAAATCCTTCAGGAGATCAACATGCTTGACCTGGAGTATCCGCGTCATGCGGCGGAAAGGATTCTGTCTGGGCTTGGGTTTGTCACGTCTGATTTTGACAGATCCGTTTCTTCTCTGAGCGGTGGATGGAAAATGAGAGCCGCCCTTGCCAGCCTTCTTTACCAGAGGCCTGATCTTCTCCTCCTGGATGAGCCGACCAATCATCTTGACATTCCTTCCGTGCATTGGCTTGAGCAGTTTCTGCAGGACTTTGACGGCGCCATGATTCTTGTGTCCCATGACAGGGAGTTCCTCAACCGGCAGATACATCGCATTATCAGCCTTGGGCCTGAAGGGATAAGATCTTACAGCGGTGATTATGACTTTTTCGTAAAGGCCAGTGAGGAGGAGCGTAAAACCCTGGAGGCAAATTCCAGAAAGCAGGAGCAAAAAATCAAACAGGCGGAGAAATTTATTGAAAGATTTCGCGCTAAGGCCAGCAAGGCGAGACAGGCACAGAGCAAGATTAAATTGCTCAAAAAAATGGAACTGGTAAAGGGCTACCGCAGAGAGAAGACGACTCATTTTTCTTTCCCCGAGGTTCCCAGGAGTGGAGGAGTTGTCGTATCAATCAAGGGTATGGCAAAGGGGTTTGATGAAAAGCCTTTATATAAAGGCATTAATTTGACCGTGTTGCGGGGAGAAAGGATAGCCATTATAGGGGCGAATGGATGCGGCAAGACAACTTTGCTCAGGATGGTGGCTGGTGAAATAGAACCGGATGAGGGGAAAATATCGCTGGGGCACTCGGTCAGTATGGGCTATTTTGCACAGCATCACTCAGATATGCTTGACCTTCAAAAGACAGTGATCCAGGAAGTGTATAAGGTTGTCCCGGATGAAAGCATCGGTTTTGTAAGAGGGGTCTGTGGGGCCTTCCTTTTCTCAGGGCAGGACGTGGACAAGGCTATAGGTGTCCTTTCCGGGGGTGAAAAAGCCCGTGTCTCGCTTGCAAAGCTTCTTGTCAAGCCTGGAAATTTTATGGTGATGGATGAGCCGACCAATCATCTGGATATTTCATCTTCAGAGGCATTGATCAATGCGCTCTCCAAATACAACGGCACCCTGTTGTTTGTATCGCACAACCAGTCATTTATCAAAAGGCTGGCAACAAAGATCTGGGATATTAGGGGAGGCGAGATAGTAGAGTACCCAGGAAATCTGACAGAATATTTTTGCCATATTGCCATGACGGAAGATGAGTCGGCGAATTTTTCCAGCCGGGAATACACACATGAGGAAATAGGGAAAAACAAGGCGTCAGTCAAAAAGGGACAAGATCGGAAAAAAGAAAAAAGGAAAAAGGCGGAAAAACGGCAACTGATATACAATACCCTGAAACCGCTCCTGACGGAGGTGGAGCGTGTGGAGGGACGAATCGCTGAACTTGAAGTAAGACAGAAAGAGTTGGAGAAATTGCTTGCAGATCCGGATATTTTTAGTGATAAAAACAGAGGCGTCCCGCTCCTTAGCGAATACAAAGCACTCAGGGAAGAGCAAGATGAGTTGCTCCTGAAATGGGAGCAGGGTCAGGACAAACTGGAAATAACAAGAGAAGAGCTGGGGGCGGGTGATAGATGAATGTGAACGGTTATACATCATGAATACGGTTCGAATAGGTTTAGGCTATGACGTGCACAGGCTTGTGAGCGGCAACGCTCTTATTCTGGGGGGGGTAAAGATCCCACATCCTTATGGCCTCCTGGGTCACTCTGATGCGGATGTCATAACACATGCCCTGTGTGATGCGATCCTCGGGGCTGCCGCCCTGGGCGACCTGGGGCGGCATTTTCCGGACAGTGATCCGCGCTATGCCGGAATTTCAAGCATAAAGCTCCTGGAAGAAGTAATCCAAAAAATAGCATCTTCCGGCTGGAAATTAGGAAATGCCGATATCACCCTGGTTGCCCAGGTCCCTAAAATCGCTCCTTTTGTGACTGAGATGGAGAAAAACATCTCTGATGCCTGCAAAGTATTTGTGGATCAGATCAACATCAAGGCCACTACCACCGAAGGGCTTGGATTTATAGGGACCGGTGAGGGTATGGCTGCTTATGCGGTTGTAACAATAGCATCTGGCAAGCGTTTACAGGGCACCGCATCTGCTTTGTTGTCAGGCACTTGAAGTACAGGNNATCTGCAGCACCCTGTAAACGCTTGCCGTTCAGCGGGTTGCAGTAAAACGGGAAACGGTTATGGCATCTGTAAGATCATAGGGCCCGGCCAGTTTGCTTCCGGTCCTGTCGTATAGTTGGGAATCCTTGATTGAGATCTCTCCTGCGGCAAGGGACCTTATGGTCTGGACGATGAGCGGAAGCTCTTTTTTTACTCCCTCATTGCGGATCTTGGCAAAAAGCGGTTGTGATTCTCCAAATGATTCCTTTATCTCTTCAATGCCTGATCTTTGAAGCTCATGCTCAAACTGGTCCCACAGGAGATCCCAGGCACCTCCCTGTATGGAAAAAGAGCAATAGGTGACAGCGGGCCCTTTATCCAGCTCAGGAGTCACAAGGTGCATCATGACTCCTGTTTCGTCGGCTTTCTGATCCAGCAACTGCCAGATCACCTCCTGCCAGGTTCCGGCAGGACCTCCGGGGGCCGCGGGATGGAGGTTGATAATTGAGAGTTTCCGGCAGACCTCCGGGCTGACTACCCACATATAGCCTGCAAGTACCACCACCTGGGCCGGAAAACCTTTGACCTTATTAATAAGGACCTCTTTGTGATAGGCCTGTCTCCATGCCTCGCGATCCTGTTTCCTGAGATCCGGGCGAAAACGCACTGCTGAAAGACTGACCACAGGGATACCACAGTCTGCAGCCATTTTTACCAACCTGTCATTGAACTCGCTTTCGCCGGGTTCCCTTGAAGAAAATACATACGAGATTTCTCCGGGGATGATCCCATTGTTAATGGCGTTGTGAACAGTCTCAAACAGATCAATGGCCGCCTGGTCCCTACCCGTGGTCCACCACCCGAAACTCCACATATTTCCTCCTTTTTCAGGCCTCCAGCCTGTCCAGCCAGCCTCTGCCAAAGGCCGACAGAGAAAAGGCGGCAAGCCGTACACCGGACCTGAGACATTCACGGGCCGGTGCCCCTTGAAGCATGAGGTGCAAAAAACCTGCGTTAAATGCATCGCCCGCACCGGTGTTGTCAACTATTTTTAAGACCTTTTCAGCCGGAATTGTTACAGATACCTCATGACTATAGATGGTCGCGCCCCTTGGACCCTGTTTGCATACTATGGCGGCCCCTCCTGTGTCTTTGAATATGTTCAAGCCCACAGAGGCATTATTATGACCTGTCCGGTTCTCGCTCAGCAGAGGATAAATGGCCTCAAGACCGGGCTCGCCTGCCATTCCTGTCATTATCTTTACTTCCTCTTTTGTGATGAAAAGTATATCCGTCCTTTTAAGAATGTCTGATAGGGCCTCAATGCCCCTTGCTGCGTAAAGCTCACCCGGATCAAAGGAAAGGATCTGCTCCGGCTTAAGGTCATTGGCCAGCTTTTTCTGGGTGGAGATGCCGCGAGACTGAACCAGGGAACTGAAATGGAGTACTTTTGTATTTAACACGCTTTTCAGAATTGCAGAATCCGGAAATTTCACCTCACGGTCATGGGCCGCAACAAACATGGCCCTGTCCCGCTGCGTTTTCTCTATTATAATGATACAGATTGCACTCCTGCCGACCTGCTTCACAAGGGAAGAATCCACACCCTTCATAGAACTCAGTATGAAATTCCCTGCCCGGTCTTCACCTGCCGTACCGATGAATCCGGCCCTGTGACCCAGACGGCTGAGAGCGCATATTGTATTGGCGGAAGAGCCGCCTCCGCTTTTGGCCATGAGGGTCCCTTGGCTATGGAGAAAATCCATGAGGGCTTCTGCTGTTTTGTGATCTCCTGATATCTCATGCCCGGGATAGAGATCAAAGCCTGCTGACCGCACATTCTCAAGGTTATCCACTTCATAGACAAGATCGAGATTGAGTGCCCCTGATCCCAAAAAGTCGATCATGTTGTCAATCATCTCATCTCGTTTTCTGCCGGACCTTGATCATGAACAAGTTCCGGTGCTTGAAGCGTCCTTGACGATCTTTCTACAGGCGACACCGGTGGAATTTCCTTTTTTGATGCAGCGCCAAGTTCCGTAAAGCGGCGGGCTGCTGGAAGTATTCGACTTTCCAAGGAACCTGCTGCCCTGTTATAAGTCTCTACGGCTCGATCCAGTCCCTTACCCACTCCTGAAAAATGGTCGGCAAAGACACTCAGACGTTCATAGAGCTCATTCCCGATCTTGCTTATTGCCTGAGCACTTTCGGCAATTTTCTCCTGTCTCCATCCGTATGCCACGGCACGAAGCAAGGCAATCAATGTGGTCGGTGTCGCAAGAATTACGCAATCTCTTACTCCTTTTTCAATTAACCCCGGGTCCTGTTCCAGGGCCGCACTGAAGAAGTTCTCCCCGGGTAAAAACATTACAACAAACTCAGGAGTCGGCTCAAACTGCTGCCAGTAGGCCTTTGAACTCAATTTTCTCATGTGTTTATGTACCTGACGTACGTGGTCCTTTAGGTGTTCGAGTCTCGACTTATCATCTTTGGCCTCCATGGCCTCCAGGTATGCCTGGAGCGGGGCCTTGGCATCAACCACCACATTTTTCCCGCCCGGCAATCTGACTATCAGGTCAGGCCTGATATGTCCATCATCGGTTGTTACTGTTTTTTGCTCAACAAAATCACAGTGGGGCAACATGCCGGCAATTTCGATAACCCTCTTGAGCTGGATTTCACCCCAACGACCGCGTACCGAGGGAGCACGCAGGGCCTTAACCAGATTTCCTGTCTCTGACTGAAGCTTCTCCTGCGTGGTAATCAGGGACTTTACCTGCTCAGACAGACCGCCATAGGCCTCTTTTCGCGCCCTTTCTATCTCCTGTATCTGGTAGTCAACCTTTGCCAGAGACTCCCTGACGGGTAAAACCAGGTTTTCTACTGCCTTCTGCCGTTGCTTCAGGTCGCCCTGGGCCTCAATCTGGAATTTCTCCAAAGTGGCCTTTGCGAGCTCAAGAAATGACTGGTTATTGCTCTTAAGGGCCTCGGCGGAAAGGGCCTTAAATGCATCAGCCAGGCTTGCCTGGGCACTATTTAACAGATCCAGCTTTTCCTGGATCGATTTTCTTTCATCTGCAATACGGGTCTCTAATTCTGATAATTGCGTCTTAAGTTGGGTGTTTTCTTCCTGAAGCTGGGAAATTCCGGCTTCTTTGGCATTCAACAAATCCTTCAGTTCAGGAACGCGGGAATTCCTCTCCTCGGCGGCTGACCGTCTCTCAGACTCGGCCTGAATTTGATCTCGAAGGTCCCTTGTTTCATTATTTGCCTTTTCAAGGACGACTCCAAGGTCCTGGACCTGCTTGTCTCTTGCAAGGAGCTTTTCATTTAGGGCAACACGCTCAGATTCGCCTTCCAACCTTGATTGTTCCCGAATCTGCATGATTTCGGCACGATGGAAAAGCCAAAAAACTCCAGCCCCTGAAACAATGCCCGCAATGAATATTAAAACCGGAATAATGTTTTCCATACTGCTATCGATTCCAATAAATCCTTATACTTTTTTCTGCATTACCGTATTGAAAATCAAGATCACCACCATAAGCCCTTGAGATGGCATCTCCGATTCGACGGGCCATATGGACTCCTGTTGCGGTTACAAGGGTATGATCTTCTTCATCAACAATGGACATGATCCTTTCCATGGGATGTTCTCCCTTCTCCTGCTTTTCCTCATTGCGGATGAGGTTTAACATCTCTTCGCGGTGCTGTTTGAAGAATGGTCCTTTTATCTCTATATGGCCTGCCGGATAGTTGTCGGCAATGCGCTGGCAGGCCGGACAGATTACCCTGTTGGAATCAACAGGAGGTTTTTTCCAGGACCACCGTCCGTCCAGGAAAAGTGCCTTACATTCAGTGCACATTGTCGGCTCCGGCCATTTACCCGATTCTCTGTAAGTATCATGCTGTTTTTCTTTGACTAACCTGTCCCTTCTATCGTACTGACTTTTGTCCATGATGTATCTCCCATTATCTATCGAGCCTGTTGAAAAATTCAAGATTTCAAAAGATACAGTATGGACAGCTTGAGCCAAGGTCAAGGGCGTTGTAAAATATGGCATATTTTGGAAGTATATTTTTCTTCCAATGCCTTTTGATTATTGGATAACTTTATTGATTCAGGCCCTGGTTTGACCTGCTCAATTCCCTTGACACCCCTGGTAAATCTTGTTATCAACTTCAACGCCTTGAGGACAGATTTTTGTATGATTTTAAAGAACTTTGGGAAGGCGCGTAGCTCAGGGGGAGAGCGCTACCTTGACGCGGTAGAAGTCGGCGGTTCGATCCCGCCCGCGCCTACCATTGCCTGTTTTCTGTCTTTCCCCGAGAATTTTTTTAAAAGGCATCTTTTTTCGCCCATTTCAAAGGGCAAAGATGCCTTTTTCTGCTTTGAACAGAGAGACCAATGACAGAGACTGAAACTGATGTCATCACTGTAGCCTTTAATGGTAAGAACACAGAACAGGTTACGGGCGGAACTCCTGCTTCTGAGTTCCTGGCCGGCGTGCTCAGCAAGAACAGGTCAAAAAAGACAATTCTTGTCCGGATTGACGGGGAATTAAAGGATATTTCCACGCCCCTTACACATGACTGCAGAATAGAGGCTGTGTTGCCCGGTGATGATGATACCCTTGAGGTGTTGAGGCATACTGCCGCACATATTATGGCCCAGGCCGTTAAGGAACTTTTTCAAGACGTACAATTAGCTATAGGTCCGGCAATAGAAAACGGGTTCTACTACGATTTTGATTACCAGAGGCCCTTTACCCCGAAAGACTTGGAAAAAATAGAAGCCGGGATGAAGGAGATCGTAAAGAGGTCTCAAGACATATCAAGAGAAGATATATCCCTGGATGATGCGAAGAAACGATTTGAGAAACTTGGAGAAAAATACAAGCTTGAGATCCTAAATGAACTTGATGATCAGGGGGAAGAAGAGGTCTCAATATACAGTCAGGGAGAATTCGTAGATCTGTGCAGAGGGCCGCATCTCCCTCACACAGGTCACTTGAAAGCCTTTAAGCTCACCGGCCTTGCAGGGGCATACTGGAAGGGGGATGAAATCCGGCCGATGCTCCAGCGCATATACGGCACGGCATTCTTTGATAAAAAATCTCTAAAAGAACACCTGAATCGTCTGGAAGAGGCCAAGAAAAGGGATCACCGGCGTCTGGGCAAGGATCTGGACCTTTTTTCCGTACATGAAGAAATCGGCCCCGGGCTTATCTTATGGCACCCCAAGGGGAGCATTATCCGCAAGATCATTGAGGACTTCTGGCGCGATGAGCACTTCCGGAGGGATTACGACATGCTCTTCACTCCCCATATTGCCCGCAGGGACCTCTGGAAAACCAGCGGCCATTTGGATTTCTACAGTGAGAACATGTATCTCCCCATGGAGATTGACAAGGTCAGCTATCAGTTAAGACCAATGAACTGCCCCTTTCACATAGCGATCTACAATTCCAGGATACGCAGTTACAGGGAACTTCCCATGCGCTGGTGCGAGCTGGGTACGGTTTATCGGTATGAGAGGACAGGCACCTTGCACGGACTAATGAGGGTCAGGGGATTTACCCAGGACGATGGCCATGTCTTTTGCCGGCCGGACCAGCTCACCAAGGAAATTCATGAAATCCTTGACTTGACCCTGTATGTCCTGAGAGTATTCGGCTTTGAGCGATATGAGATCTATCTCTCCACCCGTCCTGACAAGTATGTAGGCTCGGATGAAAATTGGGAGCGTGCAACCGACGCGCTCAGACAGGCACTTGAGACGCAGGGATTGACCTATGAAATAGATCCTGGCGAAGGCGTATTTTATGGCCCCAAGATTGATATCAAGATCAAGGATTGCCTGGATCGTTCATGGCAGTGTTCCACCATCCAGGTTGACTTTAACCTCCCTGAGCGATTTGATGTGCGTTATATAGGGGAAGACAGCCGGCCCCATACGCCGATCATGGTACACAGGGCACTGCTTGGCTCCCTGGAGCGGTTCTTCGGTGTGCTGATTGAACACTATGCAGGGGCTTTTCCTCTCTGGCTGGCCCCTGTCCAGGCCGTTGTTCTGACCGTAACGGACAGACAGGATCAGTGGGCGGGATCAGTTACCAAAAAGCTAAGGGCCGCAGGAGTCAGGACAAAAGCCGACCTCAGAAATGAAAAGCTGGGCAAAAAAATCCGTGAGGCCCAGCTTGACAAAATCCCTTATATGCTGATAGTCGGCGATCAGGAAATAATTGATATGACCGTAAGCCCTCGTACCAGAAAGGGCCAGAAACTGACAGCCATATCTGTTGATGACTTTATTGCCCTGGTGGAAAAAGAGTGCAGGGAAATCTTTAATTGTTAATAAGTTCATAGTATAGGAATTTTCTTTTTTGACACGGATTACACAGATGGTTATGGATTAGGTTTATACTGTGTAATCAGTGAAATCCGTGTCAGAGATTTTTTAAATTCGCCCTAAGGGCGCTAAGTTCAAAACAGGGGGTGTAGTATCGCAAGAGAAATTCCAGTCAATGTAAATTATCGGATCAGGGCCCGGGAAGTACGGCTCGTTGGTGAGGATGGGAAGCAGTTCGGGGTAGTAGCTCTGGATGAAGCCCTGTCCAAAGCGAAAGACGTCGGATTAGACCTTGTGGAGGTGGCACCGAATGCCCAGCCCCCGGTCTGCCGGATTATGGACTACGGGAAGTTCAAGTATGAGCAGAGCAAAAAGGCCCAGGAAGCCCGGAAAAAACAGACCATTATTCAAGTCAAAGAGATCAAAATGCGTCCAAGAACGGACGTGCATGACCTTGATGTAAAAAAGAGGCGAATAAGGCAGTTCATTGGCGCTGGAAACAAAGTAAAGGTTACTGTGAGGTTTCGAGGCCGGGAAAACGCCCATCCAGAATTGGGGTATGCCTTGCTAAAACGAATTGTGGAAGAGATGTCCGAAATCGCCGTCTCTGAGAACGTTCCTGTCAAGCAAGGTCCGTTAATGCACACAATACTTGCTCCTAAAAAGGATTGACCTAAGACCCTGATGGGGTTACTAATTAATGTTTGTGAACTCCTACGGGACGAGTATGGCTTTTGAGCCACCTGCGGTTTTTCAGCAGAATAAAGGATAAATAATTATGCCAAAGATGAAGACCAGACGCGCTGCTGCCAAGCGTTTCAAAAAGACAGGAACCGGGAAGTTCATGTATAGAAAGGCAGGGTCGAACCATATTTTGACCTCCAAGACACGGAAACGCAAAAGGGTCATGAGGAAAGACATAGAGATTTCTGAGACAAGGGTCAAGTCAATTAAACGGATGACGCCTTTTATCTGATTGCGCTTAGTATAGATTTTGACCTAAAAGGAGCTTGAAAGAAAATGCCACGGGTTACAAGGGGCTTTAAGGCCCATCGTCGTCGCAAGAAGATACTCAAGATGGCCAAAGGCTACAGGGGTGCCAGACGTCTCTGTTTCAAACAGGCCAAGGAGACTGTGGAAAAGGGACTCTGCTATGCCTACAGAGACCGCAGGACCAAGAAACGCCTGTTTCGTCGCTTGTGGATAATCCGCATCAACGCGGCCTGCAGGCTGAATGGCATGTCCTATAGCCGTTTCATTGAAGGTATAACCAAGGCAGGGGTTGCTGTGGACCGAAAGATGCTTGCCGATATCGCAGTGACAGACTCCAGTGCCTTTTCCTCCCTTGTAGAAACTGCAAAGAGCGCCTGCTAAAGAACCGATATATGCAGGAGCGCCTAGAGGAAATCAGGACTCAGGCCCTTGAGTCCATAGAATCAGCATCCAGCGAGGAAGATCTTGAAAATATAAGAGTCAGGGTCCTTGGCCGTAAAGGGGAGCTGACCATGGTCTTAAAGGCTATAGGGAAGCTTTCTGCTGAGGAACGCCCAAAGATCGGGCAACTGGCCAACAAGCTCAAGAAGGAGATAGAGGCGTCCATCAATGCCCGAAAGGAGGCGTTAAAGGGCGTTTATGTCCGCACCTTTATTCCAGGACTGGACCCCACACTTCCCGGAAGGCAGAGACGGCTTGGCAGATTGCACCCCATCACCCAGGTGATGGATGAGATCTGTTCTGTATTTGAGAGGATGGGCTTTACCGTGGCCCGGGGTCCTGAAGTAGAACTTGACTTTTACAACTTTGAGGCCCTGAATATTCCTCCTGACCACCCTGCCAGGGATATGCAGGATACGTTTTATATTGATGACAAAGTCCTGCTCCGAACTCACACTTCCCCGGTACAGATACGCGCCATGGAAAGGCACAGGCCGCCAATGCGCTTAATTGCACCAGGCAAGGTGTACAGGTGCGACTCAGATATAACTCATACCCCGATGTTCCATCAGGTGGAAGGGCTTATGGTGGATAGGGATGTCTCCTTTGCAGGTCTCAAGGGAGTATTGACCGCCTTTGTCCAACAGATATTTGATTCGGATACCTTGGTACGCTTCAGACCGAGCTTCTTTCCGTTTACAGAACCCAGTGCGGAAATAGACATTCAGTGCGTCATGTGCAGAGGCAAGGGCTGCAGGATATGTTCCCAGACCGGCTGGCTGGAGGTACTGGGAGCCGGCATGGTACATCCCGAGGTGTTCAGGCACGTGGGCTACGATACTGAAGAGTTCAGCGGCTTTGCATTCGGCCTTGGAGTAGAACGAATCGCAATGCTCAGATTCGGTATTGACGACATCCGCCTTTTTTATGATAACGACCTGCGTTTCCTTCATCAGTTTTGAACAATAAAGTGATCTCATGCTAATCCTGACCTCCTGGCTCAAAGAATTTGTACATTTTACAGTGCCTGTAGAGACCCTGGCAGAAGATCTCACCATGGCCGGTCTTGAAGTAGAGGAGATAGAGCCTGCCTACAAAGGTCTTGCCCCGGTCGTAGTATGCTCGGTTGAGGAGATCGTCCCCCACCCTCATGCGTCTCATTTGCAGGTCTGCACGGTAGCCGCAGGCGAACAGAAATTTGACGTGGCCTGCGGGGCCCCTAATGTAGAGAAGGGGCGGTTGGCAGCTCTGGCAAGGCCCGGGACCGTGTTGTCCGACGGTACGACCGTGAAGTCTTCTGACATCTATGGAATACGCTCTGAAGGAATGCTGTGTTCAGAGGCTGAACTTGGTATCGGCGATGATGAAACAGGAATCCTCGTACTGGAACATGCCCCTGGATGCGAGCCTGGAAAGTCCCTTGTGGGTGTTCTGGGCCTGAGTGACTGGGTCCTGGATATTGCCGTTACGCCAAACCGTCCTGACTGTCTCAGCGTCCAGGGAGTCGCCAGGGAAGTATCCGCCATATATGGCATCCCCCTGACAATACCTCAATCACCAAATTCCCAAATTCCCAAATTCCCAAATCACCAAATCCCCATTTCCATAGAAGCCCCTGACCTGTGCGGCAGATATACGGCTGCCGTAATGGAAGAGATCAAGATCGGTCCTTCCCCTCACTGGATGGCTATGAGATTACAGGCCAGTGGAATCAGGCCGATAAACAATGTAGTGGATGTGACAAACTACGTACTGATCGAACGTGGACAACCGCTCCATGCCTTTGATCTGGATATGCTCGCAGGACCGGCTATTAAAGTCAGGACAGCAAGGCCCGGAGAAAAGATAAAGACCATTGACGGAAAGCACAGAGAAATCCGGCCGGATATGCTGGTCATTGCAGATGCGGAGAGGCCGGTGGCAGTAGCCGGTGTCATGGGCGGGGCTGAAACCGAGGTCAATGATAACACAAAGCGTATACTCCTTGAAAGCGCCTGGTTTGCTCCAACGCAGGTAAGAAGGACATCCAAGGCCCTTAAAACGATTACAGAGTCCTCATACCGGTTTGAGCGGGGTGTTGACCCGGAAGGAGTAATAAGTGCACTTTACAGGACAGTGGAGCTTATTAGTCAGGTAACCGGCGGCTGTCTGGTTCAAGAGATTAAGGATGTTTATCCAAGACCCTGTAAACCCGGATATCTGTCTCTTCGTCCTGAAAGGGCCAACAAATTACTCGGCACAGGGCTTGAGCCCGGACAGATAGCCCAATTCCTGGAAAGGATTGGTATTGAGCTTACACATATAGGGGATGAAAAGATTAGTGGGGTGGTGCCTACATACCGTCTTGATCTGAAAGAAGAAGTAGATCTGGTAGAAGAGATAGCCCGGCTCCACGGCTTTCCCAATATACCGACTTTGGCGCCAAGGGCCGGGATTGCCACCAGGGCCCCTGAACCGTCTCAAGGGCTTGTTGACAGGATGAGAAATATTCTTTCATCTCAGGGCATGACCGAGGTGATCTCATATAGTTTTATGTCACCAGAGGAAATAGAGGTCCTGGGTCTGGACAAAAATGATCCAAGGATGCAGATGGTAAGTGTGCAGAACCCCTTGAGCGATGATCAGTCAGTAATGAGGACCAGTATCATCCCCTCGCTGATGGGAGCAGTAGCCAGAAACCAGGCGAGGCGGAACATGGACCTTGGACTTTTTGAGATTGGCACTGTATTCTATTCAAGGGGAACAGGTAAACTTCCCCTTGAAGAACAGAGGATAGTTGCCCTGTGCACAGGGGCGCGCTATCCTGAATCATGGTCATGGCCGAGGGAGCAGGTAGATTTTTTTGATTTAAAAGGAGTGCTGCAAGGGTTGCTCCAGGCCCTTGGGATCTCCGGGTGGAAAACCGTGCTTGAGACACCGGATAGTCCTTTTTACGTGCCAGGCGCCTCTGCCGGCATAGTATGGGGGGGAAATTCCGTCCTGGGCAGCTTTGGGCAAATCGATCCGAATGTTGTGGAATTCTGGGATATAGACGGGCCGGTATTTGTCTTTGAACTCTCTTTTAATGCCTTGGAAACAGCCGCGTCCCAGCAGCTTAAATTTACTCCTCTTGCCAGGTATCCTGCTGTGGAGAGGGATATTGCAGTAATTGTCCCGGACAGGCTTTCGGCCCAAGATCTCCTGGAATATATTTCCGGACAGGCCCCGGATTTTCTTGAAGAAGTGCGAATCTTTGATATTTACAGGGGAAAACCTGTTCCGGAAGGCTCAAAGAGCATAGGCCTGCGCTTTACATACAGGGCTTTGGATCATACACTCTCAGACCATGAGGTCTCAGAAGTCCATGATCCAATGGTCCGCTCTGTTCTTCAATCCTATAAGGCAAAGCTGAGGAACTGATGGGGGCCTTGACCAAGCGAAAAATCGCAGAGACAGTAAGCAACGAACTTGGCTATTCCATGCGTGTCAGCCTGCAACTGGTCAATGAGATTTTCAGCCAGATCAAGGCATCACTGATCAATGGCGATCAAGTGAAGATTGTGAGGTTTGGTACCCTGCGCAGTGTGCAAAAGTCAGCACGTAGAGGGACCAGCCCTGTTAATGGGGAGCCGATTGTTATTCCCGCCCAGCGTACAGTGGCTTTCCGCCCCAGCCGGTTACTTAAGAGGATCGTAAATGCCAGGACAGGGGAAGAAATACTACCGGATAGGTGAGGTGAGTGAGCTGATCGGGGTTGAACCTCATGTGCTTCGCTACTGGGAAGGCGAATTTCGGCAAATCCGTACCCACAGGGTTGCAAAACAACGTCTTTACAGGATTGAAGATATAGATTTTATAAGGCGTATAAAAACTCTCCTTTACGATGAAGGATTTACTATAGCCGGTGCCAGGAGGCGGATCGTAGAAGAACAAAAGATGAAGGATACTGGAGACAGGACCAATAAGTTGCTCAAGGAAATTCGGCATGAACTAATTGCCATCAGAGAGATGATCGGTCCAAATAATGGATGACAGTCAGTATCAAAAACTTAAACGCCTCAGACAGCGAATTGATAAAACAGACGTTGAGCTTGTACGCCTGCTCCAGGAACGCCTGGAGGTGGCGGAGGAAATCGGCCGGACTAAGGCGGAATCCTCCCAGGAGCCCCTTGATCTCTCCCGCGAACGGGAAGTCATTCAGCACATTCTGAAGCAAAATGCCAAAAAATTTCCCCCTGAAGGCCTAAGGATCATATTCGGGGAGATCATATCTGCCTGCAGAAACGCCCAGCGTCCGGCCAGGCTGGGATATCTCGGCCCTGAGACAACCTTTACCCACATGGCAGCAGCCCGGTTCTTCGGCCATGCCCCTGAGTTTGTTCCCCTGGGTAACATTACCGAGGTATTTGAAGAAGTAGAACGTAGACGTACAGACTATGGGGTGGTGCCGGCAGAAAATTCAGTGGAGGGGACTGTAGCCCTGACCCTGGACGGGCTCTGCGATTTTAAGGTCAAGGTATGCGGGGAGGTTTATTTGCCTATCTCTCATGACCTCATCAGTCAGAGCGGCAGGATAGACAAAATCCGCCGCGTACTTTCTCATCCTCATGCCCTGGCCCAGTGTAGGGGATGGCTGCAACGTAATATGCGGGCAGTGCCGACAGAAGAGGTGGTCAGCACCGCCCAGGCAGCCCGGTGGGCAGCAGTTGATTCTTCCGTGGCGGCCATTGCCAGTCCCTTGGCAGCCCGCACATACAACCTTCAGACAGTTGCCAGGCACATCGAGGACTTTGCAGGAAACACCACCCGGTTCCTGGTTCTCGGCAATGAGTGTCCCAAGCCAAGCGGGAAAGACAAGACCTCCTTGCTATTAAGCCTTGAGGACCGCCCGGGCTCGTTGTTCAAATTACTTGAGCCCCTGGCAAAACTTGGAATAAACCTTACCAAAATACAGTCCAGGCCGGTAAAAAACGAGCCCTGGAGATACCTGTTCTATGTAGATATTGCAGGCCACATAGAAGACCCGACCGTACGGGATGGAATCAAGGCCATCAGAAAAGGCTGCACCTTTCTGGAATGGTTGGGCTCATATCCCATGGGAGAAATGGCGGAATCAGCCGCAAAATCCTCGTCTTAAATCAAGAACCGCTATCTCCTATATTCCCCATATCCTTGCTGCAGGACTTTCTCTTATTTAACCTTTTGTCTCCATGTGCCGATACCCTTTTTAAATAAGGGGATTGAGGGATTCACAATTCCTCAATTATCAGTATCCAAAATATCTTTTCAAGAAGGAAGTCATGAAAAAATTAAAAAAATGCTTTGTTGGCGTGCTGGTCTGCTTAATGATGGGTTTATGGGCTTTATGTGGTGCTGTAAATGCGGCTGGGACCTATACCATGGCCATTATGCCGGGCCACATGGCCCCTGTTACCACTTACAGCGCTTTTATTCCCCTGGTAAATGAGATAGAACAGAAGGCCGGCATCAAACTGAAGGTGGTTGTGCCTGAAGATCCTGATGCCTTGATGGATTTGGCAAGGAAGGGACAGGTCGATTTTATCTATGCAGACACACCTGTCTATCTGTCAATTGAGGAATATATTAACAAGGATTATCTGCTTATATCCCTGACCCCTGATATGCATCGCACTCACCAGGCAGCGATAATCGTCAAGAAAGACAGCAAGGTAAATAGCCTGGACGACCTTAAGGGAAAGACATTCCTCTAAAAATGTAAACTACTTTGGGCTTGATATGAAGGATGCCGATTATTTGAAGTAAATCCCGGCCTATCAATAGTTTCACCGCAGAAAACGCTGAGAGCGCAGAGAAAAAATATGATCTCTGCGGTGAACAAACAGGTCTCATGCTACACGTTAAACCCTGAGCGCCTTTAAATATGAAACTTGGCCACAAGATCATAGCCGTCTTCTTGCTGATATTTTTTTTCGCCGTTGCATCGGACATAGTCCATATCTTGAGGATAGATTACCGGGACATGATGGATATGCTTGTTAAGAGAGCCGGCATTACTGCGGAAAAAATAGGCCATCGGGCCATGGTCCTGGTTATAGGCTTCGAGATGGAGAAACTGGCATCTTTGGTTAATGCCGATAAGGATGCGGATGAAAACATAGATTACATAACCGTAGTCGATGATCAGGGAAGATGTCTGGCTACGACTGAGAGCGAAATAAGTCATACGGAATTTGATGCAGGCGCCCTGGCAGTGTCTGAAAAGGAGATCAGAAAACACCCGTTAAGAGATGATATCTTTGAAATCACCGTGCCTGTATTTTTCAGTGGAAGAAAACTGTGTGTGGTCCGCCTGGGTATAACTGATCAACCGCTAAAGGATACGTTATATAAAAATCTAAAAGAGAATCTTTTAACAACAGTACCGATCTATCTGGCAGGGATATTATTATGTTTCCTCTTAATCCGTTTCTATATACACCAGCCCATAGAAAAACTTGCCCGGGCCTCAAAGGAGTTTGCCGCTGGCAATTATACCTACGGAGCAGATGTCCGGAGCCATGACGAGCTTGGCGATCTGGCCAGGACGTTCAATCACATGGGAGAGGAAATATTTAACGCTACAGGACACCTTGAAGATGCGGTTAGGGCACGCACCAGAAAGCTCAGAGAGGCAGGCGGGGAGCTGGAGCAGGAGGTCCGGGAGCACAAGCAGGTCAGCGAAAAGCTGGCGAAAATCAATCAGGAGT
Organism: Deltaproteobacteria bacterium UBA3076; assembly: GCA_002367355.1. Taxonomy (GTDB): domain Bacteria; phylum Desulfobacterota; class Dissulfuribacteria; order Dissulfuribacterales; family UBA3076; genus UBA3076. The sequence continues at coordinate 21,722 of DFBQ01000161.1, forward strand.
TAAAACAGGCCGTTAAATACGCAAACCAGATGGCACTCAGGGCCGATTTTGCCAGCCATGCAAAGAGCGAGTTTCTGGCCGGCATGAGTCATGAGATCAGGACACCGATGAATGCCATTGTGGGTTTGGGCGAGCTTTTGGCCGACACAGAACTTGACGATGAACAAAGAGACTATGTGGAAATAATAAAGATCTCAACTGATAACCTGCTGGGGATAATAAATAATATCTTAGATATCTCTAAGATTGAGGCAGGACACCTTGAGCTTGAAGATAAAGAATTTGATTTGAGGGAGCTTGTGGAAACAACAGGCCTTTCCCTGGCAACAAGGGTGCATGAAAAAGGCATTGAACTGCTGTGTTACCTGAGATCTGATGTGCCGGCATATATCATGGGTGACCCTGTGAGACTGCGCCAAATCCTGGTCAATCTTGTCGGCAACGCCGCAAAATTTACAGAACAGGGCGAGATTGTCATAAAGGTGGAAGTAGCTGAAAGAAAAAATGATGATGTGATTTTACACTTTAGTGTATCTGATACAGGGATCGGCATTGCAAAAGAAAAGCAGGAGAGAGTATTCGAGGTTTTTTCGCAGGCAGATAGTTCTACTACCCGAAAACATGGAGGAACAGGGCTTGGGCTCAGCATTTCAAAGCAACTGGCTGAAAAGATGGGAGGTAAGATCTGGGTGGAAAGTGAAAAGGGAAGGGGCAGCACTTTCCATTTCACCATTCGCTCCCATGTAGTGGAAAAACCGGAAATAAAAGAAGAGACTGCTCCACGGGAAATCAGGCATCTCAGGGTATTAATCGTAGATGATAACCTTACAAATCGTCAGGTTCTGCGGGAAATAGTGTCTGCATGGGGGTTTTTACCTTCAGAGGCGGCAGACGGCTCCTCTGCTCTAAAGGAACTGGAAAGGGCAAAGGAAAAAGACAATCCATATCAGTTGATTCTCCTGGATAAAATAATGCCTGATCTGGATGGATTCGAAGTGACGGAAAAGATACGGCAGACAAAGGAATATTCCAATATACCTGTTATCCTTTTGAGTTCAAGCGAAGAGAAAGGTGATAGAAAGAGGGCGAAAGAACTCGGGATTTCAAATGTATTGCTAAAACCCATTAAACGATCCAAGCTCTATGATAGTTTTATAAAGGCATTGATGAGTCAAAGAAGGAAGGATGAGACGCAGGAAGGACCGAAGGCAGAATCCAGATTGAAGGGAAAATCATTAAAGATCCTTTTGGCAGAAGACAATTTAGTCAATCAGAAACTGGCAAAGAAACTTCTGGAAAAACAGGGTTGGCAGGTAACCGTGGCCAATAATGGTGTTGAGGCCACTGAATGGGTGGGAAAAGATGGGTTTGACCTGGTGCTTATGGATGTTCAGATGCCGGAGATGGATGGGCTGGAGGCGACGAAACGCATAAGGGAACAGGAAAAACAGACAAAAAGACACATCCCCATTATTGCCCTTACTGCCCACGCCTTTGAAGAAGACAGGAGAGAGTGCCTTGAGATAGGGATGGATGCCTATACTACAAAACCGATCAAGGTACAGGAGCTCTTGAGTATGATAGAGCAATTTGTCTAAAAAGAACCGGTAATCCAGGGAAGGAAATATGGAACAAGAAAAAACAAAGCCGGTATTCGACCAAGAAGCGGCACTTGAAAGGGTTGGCGGGGATATGGAATTCCTGAAGGAGTTGATAGAGCTGTTTAAGTCCGATTATCCCGCAAAATTGGCACAACTTTCAAAAGGACTAAGGGAAAAGGATTTTAAGACCATCAGTGAGACCGGTCACAGCTTGAAAAGTGCATCTGGCAATCTCAGTTTGACCCGTGTCTATGATCTCTCGTTTAAGATAGAAGGCATGGGAAGGAAAGGTAAAATCCAGGGCATAGAAAAGGCTTATAATGAACTGGAAGAAGAATTGGGGAAGATAAAGAACCTGTTTTAAAATCAAATCAGGTAAAGAGAATGAAAGTCCTTATTGCAGAAGATGAAAATATCTCACGCATGGTTTTAGCAAAGGCATTGGCGAATCATGGGTATGAAGTACTGCAAGCACATGATGGCCAGGAGGCATGGGATATTTTTCAGAAAGAAAAGAAAGATATCTATGTTGCTATCCTTGACTGGCAAATGCCTGAAATGGACGGGCTGGAACTATGTCAAAAAATAAAAGATGCCTCTCTTTCTCATTATGTTTATGTGATATTTCTGACCGGGAAAAAAGACATTGATAGCATTGTTGAAGGCCTTGAAACAGGTGCGGATGATTATCTGCCAAAACCGTTTGACAGGAGGGAACTGCTCTCCCGCCTGAAGGTGGGTCTGAGGCTTATTGAATTCGAAAAGGCGTTAAGGGAGGCAAATGAGAAGCTTCATACCTTGGCTATTACGGATGGTCTTACCGGAATTTCTAACAGAAGGGGCATTTTAGAACGCTTGAGGAGTGAAATTTCCCGCGCAGGCCGTGAAAATTCCACTTTTTGTTTGATTATGCTGGATATTGACCATTTTAAAAAGGTTAATGACACTTATGGGCATAGTGCGGGTGATGAAGTCCTGGTTGAGGTTGTGAACAGGATAAAGTCCGCACTGAGGCCTTATGATGTTATTGGCAGGTATGGAGGGGAGGAGTTTGTAGTCGGTATTTCCAAAGCCGGCTCAAAAATCAGTAGGGTAATTGCGGAAAGGTTTCGCACATGCATCTGTGAAAGGCCTTTTCAAATTGAGGGCGGGAAAATAGATGTGAGCATAAGCTCAGGCGTAGTAGATTTTATGCCATCAAGAGATAACGACATAAATGATCTCTTGGAAGCCATGATAAAAGCAGCGGACATCGCCCTTTATAAGGCAAAGGAAGCAGGTAGAAATAGGGTGGCTTATATTTCTATTGTTTAAGTCTCTGTTAATCCAGTTATTTCATGGTTCATCACACTGCAAAAACCCTGAAAGAGGCATTTGCGCTCTTCTTAA
>DFBQ01000071.1:0-4014 GCA_002367355.1 Deltaproteobacteria bacterium UBA3076
CGGTGTGGCCATTGATGCCATCCGCTGTACAAAACTGGCCTTAAACAGAGGTCAAGGTGGAGCTCTTTATGCGCCGTCAGCCTATTTTTGCAAACATCCCCCTCGCCAGTTCACCGACAGTGAGGCATTCCAAATGATAGAACAATTTATCAGCGGAGACTGAGGCGATGGGGATGAAGTGCCTGATCCTCGCGGCGGGCAAGGGCAGGCGACTGCAGCAGAGGGGTGACAGCAAGCCCATCATCCCTATTCTGGGCATTCCTCTGATCGAACGCGTCATCCGTGCCGCATTGGAGACCGGGGCGGATGAATTTTATGTCGTTACCGGCTACCAGAGTGACCAGGTCTGCGATTTCCTGGAACGGCTGGCGGAACGTCTTGAGATTCGGATTACACCGCTGGTGAATGATGACTGGGAAAAAGGAAATGGTCTCTCCGTACTTGAGGCGCGGGACGTTCTGCACGAGCCTTTTTTGCTACTCATGGCGGATACCCTCTTCGATCCGCACATGGTTTGCGCATTGACAGCGCATACACTGCCCGATGGGGAGATCGTGCTCGGGGTGGACGGAGACATCCGCAATCCACTCGTCGATATGGAGGATGTCACGCGCGTCAAGGTGGAAGACGGGAAGATCCGTGATATCGGCAAGGGACTGGCCGACTTCAATGGCTTCGATACCGGGGTTTTTCTGTGCTCTCCCGCCATATTTAAGGCCCTGGACCAAAGCATGGAAAAAGACGGCGATACCACCCTGTCCGGGGCGGTAAGGATTCTGGCCGCAGAGGGATGCGCCAATGCGATCCCCATAAGTGGTTTCTGGATTGATGTGGACGATCCCGCGGCCTTTAGAAAGGCGGAGAAGGCCCTGCTGGATCGTCTTCGCGACAAGTCAAACGACGGGCCGGTATCACGTTATTTGAACCGCCCTGTCTCCGTGCTGTTTTCAAGTCATTTGGTGAAACTTGACATTACGCCCAACCAGATTTCCCTGTTCTCGTTTCTGTGTTCTCTGCTGGCCACCGGACTGTTTGCGCTAGGCGGGTACCTCGCCCTGCTGCTGGGCGGTGTTCTGGCCCAGTTCGCATCCATCATTGACGGTTGCGACGGCGAAGTGGCCAGGCTCAAGTATCAAAGCAGTGACTTCGGCGGCTGGTTCGATGCGGTTCTGGACCGCTATGCCGACGCCTTTCTGCTGTTCGGTTTGGCTTGGCACCTGCTGGCGGCGGAAGCAAGCGGTTGGGTCCTCTTCACCGGTTTCATGGCCATTATCGGCTCGTTCATGCTGAGTTACACAGCAGACAAGTACGACAACCTGATGCGCAAGCGGATCAATGCCGGGGGCTGGGCCGGGCTGCGGATGGGGAGGGATGTACGGGTGTTTCTTATCTTTCTGGGTGCGGTGGCAAATCTGATACTGCCGGTGTTGGTGGTGATTGCCGTTGTGATGAATCTCGAAACCATACGCCGGATTAGGCTTGCGTGTGTTGACTAGCATCGAATGTGCCAAACAGAAAATCCGGCTGGTTGTTGCTGGCTCGCGGGTGCCGGAGGATTCGCGTCATGCCGACAACACCCTGGAGTGGCTGTTGCGCTTGGCACCGGATGCCGGCTATGCTTTGCAGTTAGCGGCGCTGGCCCATGATATTGACCGGGCCATCGAGGAGACAAAAGTCAATCGTGCGGCCTTCGACGATTACAATGCCTTCAAGGCCGCTCACGCCCGTAATGGAGCGGAAATACTGCGCCCGATTCTGACTGCATGTGGCGTAGAACGGCATATTGTGGACGAGGCCTGCCGTTTGGTAGAGGTCCATGAGGTGGGTGGCGATCCTGGCTCCGATCTGCTCAAGGACGCTGACAGCATTTCCTATTTTGATGTCAACCTGCCGCTCTATTACCAGCGTGAGGGTTGGTCTGAGACAAAACGGCGATCACACTGGGGCTATCGGCGGCTTTCCCCTCGGGCAAAAGAGATCGTCAAACAAATCGGCTACGAGGAGGAGGCACTGGTGCGCTTGTTGCGAGAGGTGACTCATGAAAGCGCCAACTGACAGCGTAGCGCCTGGACGGCGTGGTAACAGTAGGTGAGGAAGTATGAATTCGTATAAAATTGTGTTTATGGGTACTCCTGAATTTGCAGTTCCAGTGCTGAAGGCCTTAATTGAAGGTCCGAATCAGGTGGTGGCTGTAGTAACCCAGCCTGATAGGCCCAAGGGGCGGGGCAGGAAGTTGATGCCTTCTCCAATAAAGGTTTTGGCAGAAAAGGCGGGTATTGCCGTGCTCCAGCCCGAGAAGGCCCGCTCTCCAAAGTTCCTGAGTCAGGTTCGGGACCTTGCTCCGGACCTTCTGGTTGTTGCTGCCTATGGCCAGATACTTCCTCAGGAACTGCTTGATATTCCAAGAATAATGCCTATCAATGTCCATGGGTCCCTGCTCCCTGAGTACCGAGGGGCAGCACCGATACAGTGGGCCATTATACAAGGGGATACTGAGACCGGCATAACCATTATGAAGATGGATGCCGGGATGGATACAGGTCCCATGCTCCTTCAGAAAGCCCTGACCATCGGGCCGGAGGAGACCTTTGGTGAGCTATATGAGCGTATGGCAGGATTGGGGGCCAGGCTTCTTGTTCAGGCACTGGATGAACTGCACAAGGGCACTTTAAAACCCAGACCTCAACCTGAGGAGGGCATAAGCTATGCACCTCCCATCAAGCCGGAGATGGCGCGGCTTGACTGGTCTCAACCTGCAAGGCGTATTTCATGTATGGTCCGGGCCCTTGATCCACGGCCCGGCGCGTACACCCTTTGGAATGGTCAGCGTCTGAGACTCTATATGCCCTTTGTATTGGATATGGATGCCATGGACATGGAACCCGGTACGGTCTGTCGTGTTGGAGATGACGGCGTGGTGGTTACCACAGGAAAAGGCTGTCTGGGTATAAGGGAGCTTCAGTGGCCGGGGAAGAGGCGTATGCCCTGCGCAGAATTTTTGAGGGGCAGGCCGATTCCTGTTGGTGCAAGGTTTGAGTCATGATTCCGCTTAAAATACCCCATATGCTGCGTTGCATAAGAGCTGAAAGCCTGAAGCTGAAAGCTTTTTGCCCTGGCAGGCCCGTGGCTGGATGCCCTGGAAAAGGGCCTTTTTTTTGTGGATGAACTGGACACAACCCTGCATCCTCTCCTGATCCGATTTCTTTTGAATTTCCTCCATAGCCCTGAAACGAACCGTCACAACGCCCAGTTGGTTTTCACCGCTCATGATACAACCGTCCTGGATCAAACTTTCCTTCGGAGGGACCAGGTCTGGTTTGTCGAAAAGGATGCTGAAAATTCCACCCGCCTTTACCCCCTTTCCGATTATAAACCACGAAAGGGTGAGGCCCTTCAAAAAGGTTATTTATATGGCAGGTATGGGGCCTTGCCTTTTCCGAGCGAATTGAGGTTTTAGTGGGCACCGACAACCTGTTTCACAAGAGAAAAGAGCGTAAGGCTGAGTCGTTGCGCCGTCGGCGTAGATGAGTAATCAGGATAAAGGAAAATTATAGCCTAAACAACAAACAGAGTTGATTCAGGATACTCATAGAAAAACCCCTGTCAGTTTTCATTCGAAGACAATTGTTAACATGTTTTGTTAATAGTTTTAGTTGACATGGCAATCTGATGGATATATATTTCAAGACGAAGAAATTGCAGAAATTATGCTCTGTGAGTCGTGAGGCACAAAGACATCTGGGGGCGAAAAGGGCACGTAGGTTGCGGCAACGGATGATGGAGCTGAAAGCCGCAATTTCTCTTGATGATTTTTTACGCCTTCCCCCGGCCCGGTGTCACGAGCTGACAGGAAACCGCAAAGGACAGTTATCTGTGGACCTGGAGCATCCTTACCGCTTGGTGTTTATCCCTGCCAACAATCCTATTCCAAAAACAGCAGATGGAGGGCTGGACTGGCCCGAGGTAACAGAAATCGAAATTATCGAAATTGTTGGCATCCTTCATTTTGTAGTT
>DFBQ01000071.1:4155-6025 GCA_002367355.1 Deltaproteobacteria bacterium UBA3076
TTGGTTTGCTATGAAGGATGCCTAATTGTTGATACCCACTAAAGGAGAAGCCATGGTCAGCGCCGCAAGAAAATATGGGTTTGAGCCTGATTATGCTATTCCACCAGGTGAATCCCTGCGGGAAGTCATAGGGTCCCTTGGCATGAGCCAGAAAGAACTTGCAAAGCGTACCGGCCTTACCGTGCAGTCCTTAAACCGCATTTTCAAAGGGACGCAGCCAATCACCTATGAAACCGCCAATCGTCTGGAACTAGCCACCGGAGTATCCGCCACCATGTGGAACAATCTTGAGGCTCAGTACCGTGAACAACTCGCCAGGATTCATGAACGAGAGAGATTGCAGGATGATCTGGATTGGTTAAAAGAAATTCCAGTGGCGGAACTGGTGAAAAGAGGCGTCCTTCCCCGCCCCAAAGACACGGTTGAGCAGTTGCGTGAAGTGTTGAAATTTTACGGTGTCAGCAGTGTGGAGGCATGGTGTCGGATATGGGAAGCGCCTGCTGTGGCTGCCCGCCGGTCACCTTGTTTTGAATCCAAGAGAGGTCCTGCTTCAGCCTGGATAAGACTTGGAGAGCTGCAAGCCAGAGCAATAAACTGCCAGACTTTTGACAAAGTTCGCTTCAAGAAAGCCTTAAAGCAGATACGATACCTGATCCGTGAACCTGCTCATGCATTTCAACCTGAAATGAAGCGGCTCTGCGCTGAATCAGGGGTGGCCGTTGCCATGGTCAGAGAGATGAAAAAGGTCCCGTGGAATGGGGCCACCAAGTGGCTGACCCCGCATAAGGCCATGATCCTGCTTTGTTTACGGGGCAGGGGTGAAGACAAGTTCTGGTTCTCTTTCTTTCACGAAGCCGGTCATGTTTTGCATGACAGCAAGAAGGATCTGTTGATTAATGATGGTAGCCAGGACGACCCACGAGAGAAACAAGCCAACGGTTTTGCCGCTGAATCTCTGATTCCATCAAAATATGACGATGCCATCCGCCGGATTCGTTCAAAGGCTGAAATCGTCCATATGGCGGACCTACTCGGCATAGCGACGGGTATCGTGGCTGGCCGCTATCAATTTCTAACGGGGAATTGGCATTATTTCAAAGAGTTGATCCGAACGCTGGAATGGAACAATGCATGAGTAATAAGGATAGCGGCAAGCTACAAAAAGTGTTGCAAGTCCCGCAAAAGGATATGGCCAAGGCTGCAAAAGCCATGCAAAACGTCGGAATAAGCGGCACCATAACAAATATGGGTGGCACCAAGAGACGTTCGGTAGCGAAGAAGAAATGTGGATAATTGACATCAGACATTGGCTTAATGAACAGAAGGACGGACCGGCTGTGCCTCAACTGAAACTGAAAGTAAGAAAACTGGCGGAGATCATAACCTATGCAACGTTATGTGACCGTGGTCTGGACACTGGAAAAGCGCCGAGATGCTGGCGGCGGCCGAAAAGAAAAGCCTGTAAAGGAATTTTGCAGATTCAATTTGAGATAGATGGCCGGATACACTGGTTCTGCCCTGAGTGTGCTGATGAAGGACTTGTCGACGGTTGGCAGGGATTGATATGGGACATGAGTGACGGGATGATTCATTGAGTATCTCATAACCATGCGAGAAGACCGGGCAATGGGGACTTGATAACCCGCACCCGTTTTCGCAGATGAAGACGGAGTTGATCTGGGAAGGGAAGTACGATGAGTATGGCATCCGGCGGACCGTGGATATTGCCGGGTGCGCCATGCCGTTGCAGAAGATCGAGACCATAGGCGAGCCTGCCTCCCGCGCCGTAGCGCGGGTTTTCTGAGCTTTGGAGAGGTTTTGTAATGGCGAACAATGGAAAGATTAAACTCGTCAGTCATAAGTTTCTCAA
>DFBQ01000053.1 GCA_002367355.1 Deltaproteobacteria bacterium UBA3076
GGCCGCACTGAACGGTTACCTTTTAAGATAGCTGGAATAAGGAGGATTCCATGGTTGCTGCCAGGCAAAGATACGCTTTTGAGCCAGATTATGCCATTCCTCCCGGTGAAACCCTGCGGGAAGTGATGGAATCGCTTGGTATGAGCCAAAAAGAACTGGCCAAGCGCACTGATCTTACCGTGCAGTCTTTAAACCGCATTTTCAAGGGGGCGCAGCCCATAACCTATGAAACCGCCAATCGCATAGAACTTGCCACCGGTGTGCCGGCGACCATGTGGAACAATCTCGAGGCACTATACCGCGAGCAGCTTGCTAAAATTCATGAGCGCGAGCGATTGGAGGCAGATCTACCGTGGCTAAAAGAGATTCCAACAGCGGAATTGGTCCAGCGCGGCATATTACCCCAAATAAAGGACAAGGTCCTGTTACTACGTGAGATTCTGAAGTTTTATGGTGTCAGTAGTGTGGATGCATGGCAACAAATATGGGAAGCGCCAGCCGTGGCCGCCCGTCGTTCTCCGTGTTTTGAGTCCAAGCCGGGACCTGCTTCGGCATGGATAAGACAGGGTGAATTGCAGACTCGTGAAATAGACTGCCAGCCTTTTGATAGAACCCGTTTTAAAGTGGCACTGAAGCATATTCGCAATTTGACACGTGAGCCTGCTCAGGTATTCGAACCAGAGCTGAAGCGGCTCTGTGCAGAATCCGGTGTAGCCATTGCCCTGGTCAAGGAGATGAAAAAGGTCCCCTGGAGTGGAGCGACCAAGTGGTTGACCCCGCATAAGGCTATGATCCTTCTTTGTTTGCGAGGAAAGGGTGAAGACAAGTTCTGGTTCTCTTTCTTTCACGAAGCCGGTCATGTTTTGAATGATAGTAAAAAGGATCTACTGATCAACGACGGCAGCCAGGACGATCCGCGAGAAAAAAGCGCCAACGATTTTGCCTCTGAATATCTAATCCCCTCAAAATATGACGATGTCATCCGCCAGATTCGCTCCAAGCCCGAAATTGTCCGCTGGGCAGATCAACTCGGCATAGCGCCGGGCATCGTTGCCGGGCGCTACCAATTCCTTACGAAAAACTGGAGTTATTACAAAGACCTGGTCAGGACCCTTGCCTGGACTGAAGTATGAGTGCGCAAGCATCAAATCCAGCAGTTACAACCATGGACACAGACACCAAATCCAGCTTAAAAGCATCCGGTATCCGGGACAACCACCATCGTGGAACGATAGGTGATTTTCTCAAAGAGAAAATCCTCCAAGGCTCAGATCTCTCATTCGTCTCCGCTTATTTTACGATTTACGCTTATGCTGCCCTGAAGGAACAACTCGACCAGATCAATCATCTTCGGTTCCTGTTCGGAGAACCACAATTCATTCAATCACTTGACCCTGACAAAACAGAGAAAAAGGCCTTCAGGATTGAGGACGACGCCCTTTTGCTATCCAACCGCCTTGAGCAGAAACGAGTGGCTAAGGAATGTTCAGATTGGTTGAAGAGTAAAGTCGATGTCAGATCGATTATCAAGCCGGGCTTCCTCCACGGCAAGATGTACCACATGGACAACAACGGCGCTCAAGAAGCCATTGTAGGAAGCTCGAACTTTACTGTACACGGCCTTGGTCTGGGCGCTACAGGCAACAATATCGAGCTTAATCTGGAAGTTGATAGCACCAGAGATCGAAAAGACCTGAAGAAGTGGTTCGACGAAGTCTGGAACGACAACACACTTGTTGAGGATGTCAAAACGGATGTCCTGGACTATCTCGCACAGCTATATGAGAATCACTCGCCGGAGTTCATTTACTTCAAGACACTCTTCCACATCTTTGAGGATTACTTGTCGGAGGCGGAACGTGGAGGCCTCCTCGACGAGAAGACCGGCTTCTTCGAATCCGACGTGTGGGACATGCTTTATGAATTCCAAAAGGACGGTGTAAAGGGCGCGATCAACAAGATCTTGAAGCATCACGGCTGCATCATCGCAGACAGTGTCGGCCTGGGGAAAACTTTCGAGGCGTTGGCGGTCATCAAGTACTTTGAACTTCTCAACGGTCGCGTACTCGTTCTCTGCCCAAAAAAGCTGGAGCATAACTGGAAGGTTTACCGCGACAACGATACACGCAATCCTCTCATCAGGGATCGGTTTGCGTTCACTGTGCTGGCTCATACCGATTTGGGGCGAGATGCTTACGAAACTCACAATTGGGGCAATTATGATCTCGTGGTTATTGATGAGTCTCACAACTTCCGCAACAACGCCCGGGGCAAAGTTCAGGAGGATGGGCCTCGAAAGATCACGCGCTACGAATTCCTGATGAATAAGGTCCTGCAGGAGGGCGTGGATACCAAGGTGCTGCTGCTCTCGGCAACCCCGGTGAATAACAGCCTCAAGGATTTACGAAACCAGTTTCTGCTGATCACACAAGATCAGGACCGGGCCTTCCACGAGTCGCTTGGCATCTACAGCATTGCCCAGGCGATGAAGAATGCGCAGACCCACTTCACCCAATGGGCGGACCCGAAGAAGAACCCGGTGCGGATCATCCAGCGCTTCGGCAGAATCGATCGCCTGGGGAGCACCAACAACCAGATTCAGCTCGTCAACTTCTGGCCCACTGATGACCTGAACAAGTACATCAATCTCAAGGACCGCGCGAAGCGCGTATGGCGATGGTGGATCTTGCTGCCAGCGGCGCCGACAACTTGCTCGATCCCGATCAACTCGAAGCTCTGGTTGCTGAAGAACTGACCTATCGTGAGAAGCAGCTCATCCGGCTCAGAGACGAGGTGATCGATCTGGAGGAGATGGACGACAACGTCTCACTCAGTGAATTCACGCTCGACGATTTCCGGGTTGAGCTCATGAATTTTCTGGCCGGCAACCGAAAACAACTGGAAGAAGCCCCGCTGGGCCTCTATGCCGTGACACCGACGCTTGACGGAATAAAGAACGCAATATTGTTTGATAAGAACTGGCACAAGATCGTGAAGCCCGGTGTGATCTTCTGCTTGCGGCACAAGAACCCACCGCAGGAGAAACGATCCTCCAACGTTAATCCGTTGGGGCGGTATTACCTGCTCTATATCCGCGATGATGGCACCGTCCGCTTCACCTTTACTCAAGCAAAGAATGTCCTCTCCATGTTCCGGAAGCTCGGTGTCGGGAGGGCCGCACCGTATCAGGCGCTCTGCGACCTGTTTGACCGGGGGACGGAAAACGGCGCGAAGATGGAGAAGTACAGCGATTTGTTGGCCAAGGCTATCAACGCAATCGTCCACACGTTCCAAAAACGCACCGCTGCCGGGCTGCAATTCGGCCGGGATTTTGTGATCCCCGACAAGCAGGAGCAGGCCACTGATGCCTCAGATTTCGAACTCATCACCTGGCTTGTCATCAAATCAGGGGAAACTGATGGCTGATCTCAAAGCACTAATAAAACAAGGTGAAGGCATCTCCGTTATGAATGCTTTTCCTGCCAAGCTGATCATTGAACGCGGCCAAGTGCGTACTGAGAACAGCAACATACCACATGGCTTTGGCACGTTGAACCCGGCCACTTTCACTCCATTCCCTAAGAACCCGGTTATCGCTGCATTTTTTCGGGAAATCCATCGGGCCGACGAGTTAGGTTCGGGAATGCGGAACATGATGAAATACGGCAAAGCCTATGGCGGCGAAGACCCTGAGATGATTGAGGGAGATGTGTTCCGCACCATCGTCAAGTATCCCGATTCCGCCGTATATGAAGAGGATTCAGCCGCAAATAGGGGAGTCACCCCCGAAGTCACCCCCGAAGTTGGAAAAATGCTTGCAGTGATCCAGGGAGAAATGAGTCGTGCGGAAATCCAACAAAAATTGGGGCTGACCGATGAAAAACATTTTCGGGAGCACTACCAGCAACCAGCGGTTGCCATGGAATTGATCGAAATGACAATCCCAGATAAGCCCCGGAGCAGCAAGCAGAAATACCGGCTGACCAACGCCGGGAAACGGTTACTGGAGTCTATGCAGGAATAAGGCAGGATAAGAAATGGAACTGAAAACACAGTTACAACCATGAACACAGACACAAGAAAACAAATCGAAACAGCGCTCCAGGCCTTCTCCGGTGCCGACCTACGCGCCGCGTCCATTGGTCTGCTCAATACCCTCGGTTACCAGAGTGAGAAGACCCTCGATCTCGACAGTACACCTGATGCCTTTCTTGCCGAGTTCGACAAACGTGACCGGAAATTCCGCAAAGACAAGGCCCTGTTCGACCGCTGGAAGTCGGTCGAATTCCTGTTTCAGATTACGGATGACGAGGTGCGCAATACCGGTGCGCAGGGTACGCTTTTTGATTCCGGTTATGATCACGGAAACTACCAGTCCTATCTGTTCTTCGCCCTTGACCTGAATGAAGAAGAACCATTACACGCGCACCCAGCTCGCAGACATCACGCGAGAGATTAATCTGCTGTTCGATATGTCCGCCATGCTGCTCATACGGCAAGAAGACTCTCTCACTCTTGCGGTGATTGACCGACGTCTTCACCGGCGCGACGAGAGCCGTGATGTCCTTAAAAAAGTCAAATTGCTACGCGGTATGCAGTACACGGAGCCACATGCAGCCCACGTGAGAATTCTCAGCGCTCTTGCATTACCGGAGATATTGAGGAAATTCAGATGCCGCAACTTCGCCGATATGCATGCCGCTTGGCGTCAAGTCCTGGATATCGAGGAGCTGAACAAGCAGTTCTACCGCCGAATTCAAGAATGGTTCTTCTGGGCCGCACAAGTGGTCCGTTTTCCGCACGGGAGCATTGACGATGAAGATCTCCGCAATAGGACAGCGCTTATTCGCCTGCTCACACGTATCGTGTTCTGCTGGTTTGCGCGCGAGAAAGGCCTCGTTCATGATGACCTTTTTGACGCAAAGACCCCGGCTCGTGTGCTCAAACAGTTCGAGCCCGATTCGGAAACTGATGGCAGCTATTACCTGGCATTCCTTCAGAATCTCTTCTTCCCAACCCTCAGCGTACCCCTTGATCAGCGTGAATTCCGCAACGGACGCAGATATCACGGAGCCAACAAGCACTATATGAAGCACGAGTTCTTCCGGCATGAAGCCCTTTTCAAGGACTCGGACGATCTAGGCCGACTGTTCGCAGACATCCCATTCCTCAACGGCGGTTTGTTCGAATGTCTTGATACAGGCACCCGCAAGAAGGACGAAGTTCGCGTTGATGGCTTTTCGGACGTGGTGGGAAACCAACCGATGGTTCCCAACATTTTATTCTTCGGACGAGAAGTCGAGGTCGACTTGAGCGAATCCTACGATTCATCCAAGAAGTCGGAAGTAAAGGTCGATGGGCTATTCCATATCCTCAATGCCTACAAGTTCACAGTTGCCGAAAACACACCCATTGAGGAAGAAATCGCACTTGACCCCGAGCTGCTTGGGAGAATCTTCGAGAATCTTTTAGCGGAGTACAATCCAGAGACAGCGAATACTGCACGCAAGGAGACCGGCTCCTTCTATACCCCCCGGAGCATTGTGGACTACATGGTTGACAGCTCGCTCAAGACTTACTTGAAGCAGATATTGGCCGAAAAGCATAGCATGCCTGCGGAAGACGCCCATGTCGGACTTGATATTCTCTTCAGCTATACCGAGAAGGAGCATCCATTCACCGAATCTGAGAAACTCACCCTCGTTGATGCTATCCACGATATCAAGATACTCGATCCCGCTTGTGGGTCGGGAGCATTTCCCATGGGCATGCTGCAAAAGCTGGTCTATGTCCTCGAGAAACTCGACCACGGACATGAACGATGGAAGCAGCGCATTATTGATGAAACACCTGCAGAAATGAGAGAAGAGACGCGGGAGCTTCTCAACCGCAGTTCCTCTGACCACAACTGGAAGCTTGGCCTTATTCAACGATGCATTTACGGCATCGACATCCAGCCCATCGCCGTCCAGATCGCGAAGCTTCGTTGCTTCATCGCGTTACTTGTCGATTTCGAGGTCGATGAGAAGAGGAAGAACAAGGGTGTTCCTGCACTCCCGAACCTCGACTTCAAGTTCGTGGCGGCTGATACGCTGGTCAAACCGCCCGGCATCGAAAACTATGCGCAGAACCTTCTGGGGCTTACCGAGAGCGACCCTTTTTTTGGAAAATTTGCTGAGGCCACGGAATCCTACTTCTTCATCCGTGATCCCGCGCTCAGGAGAAAACTCCGAGATCGAATTGAGGCGCTGATTAACAAGAAAATTTGCGAGAACGAAAATTCTTTGGCGGGACATCGCGGTGATTCGTACGCCAGTGAAGCGATCCGCAAGGCGATTTCCAATAAGAATAGGGCTGCAATTGAGCAGACTGAGCGCGAGATTTTGTTATGGAAAAGTTACCGCAATATCTTCGCTTTTCACAATCAGCACGTGCGTTTCTTCGATACGCGCTATTTCTTCCCCGAGGCCAACGAGGGTTTCGACATCGTGATAGGCAACCCGCCATATATCCAGATCCAAAAATTTCCCAAGGAGAAAAAGGACGAGTGGCAGGCACAGGGGTATATAACCTACGCCGCCACCGCCGACATTTACTGTCTTTTCTATGAACGTGGTGCCCAGCTTCTCAGAACCGGCGGACATCTATGCTACATCACGTCCAACAACTGGATGCGTGCCAATTATGGCTCCAAACTTCGAAAATTTCTATCAACAGAGGTGGATCCTGTTGCCGTACTTGATTTCGGAATGGGATTGAATTTTAATGCTGCAGCGGCACTGACCAACACATTGCTTTTTTCGAAGCAGAAAAATAGTCATCGAACTTGCTGCTGTTACGCTGCTGATTCTCAGGCTGCCATGGCCGACCCCGAAAACTATTTCCAGGAAAACGCTGTACACATGCCGGAGTTGAACGAAAATTCGTGGGTCGTCGTCACCCCTGAACGCTATCGCATCAAGAAAGCCGTCGAGGTGCAAGGTGTTCCCCTTGAAGAATGGGATTTGAATATTAACTATGGAATCAAGACCGGCCTCAATGAGGCATTCTATCTTACGCAGGAACAGCGAGATGAACTCATTGCCAAAGAGCCACAGGCCGAAGAGATTATTGTGCCGCTTTTGCGCGGACGTTACGTTGGCCGCTACAAAACAGATTGGGATCAGACGTGGATGTTTTTTATTCCATGGCATTTCCCAATTCAGGGTGACCCGTCAATCGTTGGATGCTCTTCTAAGGCTGAAGCCCAGTTTAAGGCAAAATATCCAATAGTTTACGGACATTTGAATGGGCATAAGTCTAAACTCGCGAAACGAAACAAGGCAGAAACAGGCATTCGGTATGAGTGGTATGCTTTGCAACGTTGGGCTGCAAGTTATTGGCAAGAATTCCGCAAGCCAAAGATCATCTATCCCAACATGACCAAATACCTGCCATTTTACTACGATGATCAGGATCAGTTTTTTGGAAACCAAAAGTGTTTCATTATTACTAGCGATAATGAGTCGTTGCCGTATCTGATAGCCGTATTGAACTCTTCCCTGTTCCGCTGCTGTTTCCGCAATAACTTCCCGGAGTTGTTAGGTAACACCTACGAGCTAAGTAAAGTGTTCTTCCATAAAATCCCCATCAAGAAATCCGATGTAACGACAGTCTCCCTATTTGAAACATTGGTGGATTACATCCAGTTTGCAAAAGTCTACGCCAAGAAAACCACATCGAACGGCACGCCCCCCACCGTCATTGCCGCATTTCTGGAAGAATTGATCGACGCTTGTGTGATGGAAGTCTATTTTGCTGACCACATGACGGAGAAGAAGCTATCTGTTATTGCCAAAGTGTGCCAAGCGATCAAACCATTCCCAAGAACCGCCTCGGACAGCGCCAAGTGGCAGCAAATCCAATCCTTCTATGAGACAGTCAACGCTCCGAAACACCCGATCCGCAACCGTATTATGCGGATTCCGATTGATAGCCCCGATATGCTGCGGGTGATCAAGGAAGAAGGGAAAGTCTGAGGTAAAACGCATCTACTCCATTGACCTTAAGCACTTCAAGGCATTTCGGAACACACCATCTATTGATCTGGGCTGGGAGGCGGCATAATGGATGACAGTCAATTCCTGTCCCTCGTACGCGAACTGACGTCCCTTACCCGTGAAACGGAATGGGTCGAGCTCAAGCACAACAAGGTGGTCCCCGAAGAAATCGGTGAATACCTATCGGCCCTGTCCAACTCGGCAGCCCTGCTCGGCAAGCCTTCCGCCTACATCCTGTGGGGTGTTGAGGACGGAACAAGACGGATCCTCGGCACCACTTTCCGGCCGTATCAAAAGAAAATCGGCAACGAGGAACTGGAAAACTGGTTGTTGACCCAACTGGAGCCGCGTGTGATGGTGAACATCCATGAAAGTGTGGTGGATGGAAAACCACTGGTGCTTTTCGAGGTCCAGCCAGCCCCGAACAGACCGGTCCTGTTCAAGGGTGTGGCTTACATCCGAATCGGCAGCTACAAAAAGAAACTTCAGGCTCATCCCGAAAAGGAACGGGAGTTGTGGCGGGTATTTGAACGAACGCCCTTTGAAAAGGGGTTGGCCATGGAAAGCGCGACGCCCGACGATGTTCTGTCGCTGATCGATTACCCGAACTATTTCCGGCTGATGAGACAGCCCCTGCCGGAAAACCGCAAGGCCATTCTTGAACGGCTGACTTCCGAGAAGGTTATCGTTCCCAAGGGCCGAGACAGACATGCGATTACCAATGTCGGTGCCGTTCTTTTCGCACGGAATTTAAATGACTTCGACCGCCTGGCCAGAAAAGCGCTACGGGTGATCATTTACCGCGGAGACAACCGGGTCGAAACCATTAGAGAGCAGATGGACGGCAAGGGGTATGCCATCGGTTTCGAAGGCGCCATTTCATATATAAACGACCAGCTTCCCCAAAACGAGCAGATCGGCCAGGCCCTTCGCCAAGAAATTCGCATGGTTCCCGAAATTGCGGTCAGGGAACTGGTGGCCAACGCCCTCATTCATCAGGATTTCAACATCACCGGCGCAGGACCGATGGTGGAAATCTTCACTGACCGAATGGAAATTTCCAATCCCGGAGTTCCCCTTATTGATACCCTGCGTTTCATCGACGAACCGCCGCGGTCCCGAAACGAAGCCTTGACTGCAATCATGCGACGCATGAATATTTGCGAGGAGCGCGGCAGCGGTATCGACAAGGTAATTTTTCATGTTGAGTTCTTTCAGCTTCCGGCCCCTGATTTCCGAAGCGCCGGGAGCAGCACTGTTGCGGTTCTATACGGCCCCCGCCAGTTTGCACAGATGGATCGGGAAGAGCGCATTCGCGCCTGTTATCAGCACGCCTGTCTTTTATACGTTTCAGGAAAACGCATGGCGAATGTGACACTGCGTAAGCGTTTGGGAATTAAGGAATCGAGCTATACCCTGGCATCACGGATTATCAGCGACGCCATTGATGTCGGCCTGATCCGGCTGCACAGCGGAACACGGAGGGATGCCTGCTATGTACCCTTCTGGGCATAAAAATATGTCATCCAAAGGCGGACCGCAACCTGCCATATGCAAGATAACTATATATTTACAGGTAGTTGCCAATGTAGCGCCATGTCACAAGAAGCCCCCGGCACGCTATCGATACGTTGACAAGGTGGTTGCTCATGTCTGAAACATCTGAAAAGAGCTTCGAAACCATTATCGAATTCCACTTGTTGGAAAACGGTTATCTTAACGTTCCGAAAGACGGCTTTGACCGAGAACATGGGGATTTCGGGGCCGTCCATCAGTAAGTAAGCAACTCCTCTAACAGGCAGGAATTACAGATGAAAACAGCGCGTTTCAGGGGCATGGTGTAAAGGGTAAAGATTTTTTATCGGAACAAATCCAATGCAGCTACAGGATGTTGAAAAACTGATCCAGAACGGCGAGTCTGAGACCGTTGAATTCAAAAAGTCCACGGGTCAGTATACAACTGCCGCTAAAACCCTTTGCGGTATGCTGAACGGAACAGGAGGCATGGTTCTCTATGGCGTAACCGGTAAGGGCAACCCGGCCCAGTCAACGCTGTTCGATTTCATGCAAGGAGGGCCAGGGGATGAATGAACTTGCGCCTAAAGAATCCGGCGGAGAGTTCCTGCTGTATCAAACCGAGGACGGCCGCTCCTGCATCGAAGTTCGGCTGCAGGGCGAAACGGCTTGGCGAACACAGCAACAGATGGCGGACTTGTTTTTCTGGTTAATTTTGATGTGGATATCGAGCATCAGCAGCGAATCGGCCACCTGTTCGGGCCTCTGCCGCCTGAAATGCAAGCGGAGTAAATCAACAGAGTCATAAATGACGAGGAATTCCAGATAGAGATTTTATCTGAACTTCATGAAGAAGAAATTGATGAGGATAGCGCATGACTGATAGAGGGCCTTGTCCATGTAATTCCGGCAAACCTTATTCTAATTGTTGTGAGTCTTTACTGACCGGGGATAAAAATGCAATTACCGCAGAGGATCTGATGCGGTCAAGATACACAGCTTACGTTGAGCGGAATACAAATTATCTTCTTAAAACTTGGCATTCATCAACTAGACCAGCAAATATTGATCCTGCAACTATTCCTGAATGGTACGGTCTTCATATTGTTAATACTGAAGCAGGGGGTGAAACCGACAATAAAGGTCTTGTTGAGTTTAAAGCCACATCCCTTTCACATAAAAAAATATGGCGGCTCCATGAAATAAGCCGTTTTGTCAAGGAAGATGGGCAGTGGTTTTATGTTGATGGAGATATTCTCGGAGATTCCCCACCAGTTAGGAAAAATAAAAAGGTTGGCAGAAATGAACCTTGTCCCTGCGGTAGTGGCAAGAAATTCAAGAAATGTTGTGGGCCATAATTGATTATGAAAGATCGAAAGCGTCTACAGGAATTAGAAAACAGAGTAAAAGCAATTTGGTATTGATTTCCGGCCTGGATCAACCCGCAGATGAAACGGGGCCGGGAAATCCGCGGTTTTTGAGATATTAAAAAAGATAAAATACCTTGTAGCAGGGGACGGCAAGGTCATCGAGTTGTTTGCCTTTGATAACTGCACGCGCCGGCAAAGCTCTCTGCTTCAAACCTTTGAACTGGACATAGCAGGTAACGGAGGAGCTATTTTATGGCCTGACAACGATGGCCATTGAGTTCACCGCCATAGGACAGGAAGAATGAGATCTCGAACCAATCATAAGTGGACCTTTCGTGCCCGCTTCAGAAAAAACGCCTTTGGTTGGCGTTCACAGCCAGCCATAAAACGAATTAAGGAGGCGGTGTCTGAAATCAAGAAGGCAGCCCGCAAGGACCCCGTCATGGGGGCCGAGGGTGCCGTATTGTTGTTGGAAAAACTGTCACCGGCACTTGAGCAAGTAGACAGCTCGTCGGGCGCTATTGGTACGGCGGTCAACAACGCCATCAATACGCTGGTGCCGATCATCGCCAAGGCGCCGGCTGATGATGATTTGCGCGGCAAATGGCTGGAGCGTCTTTGGGACGCTATTCAAGAGGACCGGATTCCCTACATTGAACTTCTTCCCGACTATTGGGGAGAACTGTGCGTCACTCCAGAACGTGCCTCGTACTGGGCGGATGAGTTTATCGATATGGTGCGGTTTGTGTGGGGTCCAGACCCGGAATTCCGCGGTTATTTCAACGGCACAACCGCCTGCTTGAGTGCCTTGCTCAAGGCGGGGCGGAATAACGAAATCATCGAGTTGCTGGAGCTCGCACCTTACAAATCCTGGGACTATCAAGAGTGGGGCGTGAAGGCACTGGCTGCCATGGGCAAGAAGGCCGAAGCTATTCGCTATGCCGAAGATTCCCGTGGTCTTAATGATAACCCTATTGCTATCGCCCGCGCTTGCGAAGAAATTCTGTTTTCAAGCGGCATGGCCGAAGAGGCCTACAATCGCTATGCCATCGAGGCCAATCAGAAGACGACGTATCTTGCGACGTTTCGCGCCATTGCCAAGAAATACCCGCACAAGGAAGCGAGCGATATCCTGCGTGATCTCGTAGCCAGCACTCCGGGCGATGAAGGCAAGTGGTTTGCCGCGGCAAAGTCTGTGGGGCTTTACAGTGAGGCCATCGAACTTGCCAATCGCACGCCCTGTGATCCGAGAACTCTCACCCGGGCTGCACGGGATATGGAGGTAATAGAACCGCGATTTGCCGTTGAAGCCGGGATGGCAGCGCTCAGGTGGCTGGTTGATGGTTACGGATACGACATCACCGGCATGGACGTGTGGGCGGCCTACAACCACACCATGAAGGCCGCTGAAAATGCGGGAGTCAAGACCGAAACCTTTGAGTGCATCCGTAAGCTGGTTGCGGGTGAGGTCTCCGGTGATCGTTTTGTCACCAGGGTCCTTGGTCGAAAACTCGGTTTGAATTAACTGAACAGGCAGCTATTGAAGAGTTCAAGTTGAACTTCTCAATAAGTCTGGGTAACAGTCACTGGATTCCCGCCTTCGCGGGAATGACGATTGGGTGTGAGCGCCTGTCATTCCGGCGAAAGCCG
>DFBQ01000195.1 GCA_002367355.1 Deltaproteobacteria bacterium UBA3076
TGGCAATACGTGCTTCAGAGCTGTTGGCCGTGTGCTGAAGGCGATCCAGGAAGACGAGGTCTTTGCCCAGGCCATGGGGAAAAATGTGGCCTCTTATAAAGGTATTGGTCTTTGTGATTGGTGCCGGTATGGCCTCCGTGGCCGGGGTCATGTATGCCTATTATATCAGTTTCATCGACCCGACAAGCTTCACTGTCATGGAGTCAATTTTCATCATCGGAGGGGCTGGCAATATCTGGGGTTCTGTCCTGGCAGCAGTAATACTTGTAATCCTTCCTGAGGCCCTGCGGTTTGTGGGTATGCCGAGCGCCATCGCAGCCAACATGAGACAGATTATTTATGGCGGCCTTTTGGTCATATTTATGCATTTCCGTCCCCAGGGTTTTATCGGGGAGTACTCCTTCTGTATATGCCACCTGGATCAAACTGACAGGCTTCTTTTTAAAAACTGTACAAGTTATGCACATGTGCTATTGTGTTCTAATAACTATCTAAAACAGTGGAGGATATATGGGTACAGCTATTGAACAGAGGCCGGATCCAGCCCGCTTCCGTACAGTTGTGATGCTACGAAAAAAGGAACGGGAAAAGTTAGATGCTATGGCTATCAGCGAGGGTTTATCGGCAGCGGAAATAGTTCGCCGCTCGATTTCCGCTTATGATCCTCAACGTGAGGATGAATCGATAATGGAGTTAGCCGTTAAAACCATGAGCCAAAACCTGAAAGAGGCGATTGAGCAAGTGCGTGAGACACGAAAGGTTATCGCTCAGACACGCGCTCAACTTCACGCAGAAAGAGGGGTTGGCAATGGGGGCAACTGACAATTTCTTTAAGGCGATCAAAAATGTTATGTTGCTGACAAACGAAGTAAAGGGATTAACCAAGGAAGTCATAAATCTTAGTCAAGAGGTTCGGGAAATTGATCGTCGCTTAATTCGTATCGAGACAATGGTCGAAATTTCTCAAGGGAAACGTATTCCCGGTATTGACATCCTCCCAGACCTCAAGGACGGGGATTCATGAAGTGTAAACGCTCAATAATCCGTTGTTGAGGGGAGATAGGTGCATCACCTTCGTGAGCTTCGTGGTAAAGAAGGTAAGGGTTTTGGGGAGTGCTCCTTCAAGAAATAATGGGAAGCTGAACCACGAAGAGCTAATGTAAATGATGGTATCGGCTTTGTACCCCAGGGAAACAGGGTACCTGAAAACCGATAAGCAAAAGCTAAAAGAACTGTTTTTATGAGACGTATTAAGCTCGCCAATCATGAACAAGTTTACACAGCCTGTCCTTGAGAAAGTGGGGTTCCCTCCGGAGAGGATCATCCTCTCCCTGGAAATGCGCATGAAGTGCGGTATCGGCATGTGCGGCTACGACATTGTTTCCTGATGCAGACAGTTGTTGAAGTATCTGATCCATCCGTTTAAATACATACCCACAGTGCTTTTCCCCGAGGCTATTCCCCCGGTAAGACCAATAACTTTGGCAGGCCGGCCAGAGGATCTTTTGCAAAAAATACCTTTTTTGGATAGTATGTTTGGGTACAATGGTATCGAAGCCATGTCACAAGCTCATTACAGGAGAAATAGATGAAAGTCGATAGAGACACAGTTGTCACTGTCAATTATACAGTGACTGTAAAAGATGGTGAAACACCAGAGGATCTCAACAGATCCTTTACTTGCCGGTTTCTGTATGGCAGAGATCGTATTTTACCCGCCCTTGAGAATGCATTGATCGGCCATGAACAGGAGGATGAGATTCAAATAAACATACCGCCTGAGCAGGCCTTTGGTCCCTATGACCCGCACCTGATTAAAAAGGTTCTCATTTCTAATCTTAATCATTCCAGGCAGTTGAAGGAAGGGGAATATTATGAAGAGTTCGGTTCAAATGGGAAACCAATTAAATTCTACATGAAAGAACTACATGATGATTATGTGTTAGCAGACTTCAATCACCCGTCAGCCGGGAAGTCTTTGGTTCTTAATGGCACTATTTCAGAGGTAAAGGCCGCATCCATGCTGGATATCATGGTAGCTATGAATGCGAATCAGTGTGCAGAGGGTGGGTGAAGTCCTTGAGAATCAGGGCCAGGTAGGCTCTTTCATATAAATATAAAGTTTGTACTTTTTTCCCGTATTAAACCTTCCATTAACCCGGAAATCGCCGTTCCATGCACTTTTCCCGTTCAGAATGCAGCTTGAAATACCTAATTATGGTCTGGATATAGAAATGACAATTCTTCGCCTGGTCATGTAAAAGGCTTTAGAGACGATTTTCTCAGATTGGAATATCGGGATTAGGGGAATTCCTCTGGCAAACCGAAAAAGGGGATAGAGGTTGTTGTCGCCGATAGTCTTCCAACCATTTTCTGTGATGGAGAACGGATATATCAAGTCTTCGAGAATCTGCTGGTAAATGCCACCAAGTTTACAGCGGATGTTAAGAAGCCTAAGATCGAGATTGGTCACGAATCCGCAGGAGATCTCCATCTGTTCTATGTAAGGGATAATGGGATCGGGATTGATCCCGAATATCACCTGAGAATCTTCGATATGTTTTATCGGTTAAGGCTAAAGGAAGACAAGGAGGGAACAGGTTTAGGGCTTGCAATTGTTGATAGGATAGTAAAGAACCATGGTGGAAAGGCCTGGGTAAAGTCGGAAAAGGGCAAGGGGGCAACATTTTATTTTACCGTGCTCAAGAGGTCCTGACTGCTACCAGTTTACTCGTTATTTTTTTCTTTGTAGGGCAGTACAAGTAATGTAAAGCCTCGCATCTCTTCAACCAGAATAGCCTCTCCTTTTTCAATAGGAGGACCACCTTCCACCACTCTGGCCTTCCACAGCTCCCCTCGGATCTTGATATAGCCTGACGGCGCGAGCCGCTCTTTCGCAATTCCTCGTCTGCCGACCATCGAGTGCGCTTCCCCCTGACGGTCCCAGTCGTACGCGCGCCAGACAAAGGGATACAAGATTACATCTTTTGCCACCGAGATAGCGACGAGGCCCCACATAGACCACACAGGAAGGTCGAACCAATTGCGAAGCTGGATCAAGATTAAGACCAGCAAAGCCGTACCGGGTACCTGGAGGAGTATATATCTCACCAGGACTCTAGCTGTCCAACCTGCCTCTTTCATATTCCTTGTGACCTCTGTCACCCCGGGGGCAGAGATCAAGTCCGCTATAGTCCCCGCCTTTCTCTGTCTTTGCGCAATATTTGCGCAATAGCATTTTCAGAAAAACAGATAAAATAGCTACTTTTCATTCATTCCCATGAGTACAATTGACGTTTCAGGTATTTTTCTTTCTGAATCAGCCTTGCCAGTGAACCCAAAGAGACCTTTACTTGCGCTGCAAGCGTATCCATATCTATTCCCTTTTTCCAGGCCAACATAGCTGCCGATTGTGCTAAAATAGGGGCTTCCATAAAAAATCCTGATCGTAACAACCGATCTTTTGCAGGTATAATTACCTCATTAATCCTGGTATAAGCATCTATAAGGGGTTGATCAATGAAGTCATCAATCAGTTGAGGCCGCTCCCACGCAGACAGCTCGACAAAACCGGCTACGAGCGCACTCGACAAGGCAGAATCATCTAAGGGAATCATACCTTTTTGCACCGACTCTACCACAAGCTGTGGAAATTTAAGTCCTGTTCGCAATGCCAACAGACCTCTATCGGTAGGTCTCTGATTAGCATCAATAAACTTAAAGTCTGTTAACAGGAGTTTGTAATCGTTGAAATCAATATCAATAAACGGATGGTTGTTTTTGAATGTATGCAGGATATCATAATATTCATTTACAATTGTTCGGATCTTTCGATACTTCATTTTCTGACACTCTTGCTGATGAACACAGCTTTCACATGGAAGTTGAGAAATCAGAACTTGAAGCTCTGCAATAATTTTTTCAGCTTTCTCTCTATCTATTATGTTTTTATCTTTTTTGATTGTTACCTTTGTCTTATCGATTTGCATCTTTAATCGGCTATAAATATCCATAAGTGCAATTGCGGCCCGAGGTGAGCTGCAATTAGATTCTGGTATTTTTTCCTTAAGTTCAATAAGTAATTCATTTAGACGGATGTTATCTGCATTGCGCTTTTGATCTGCAAGTAACGAATAACTCAGCAGCTCATCCGGATTTGTTTTGTCTGTCGCGTGCAATCCCAATAAAGTTTGACAGTTACACTGGAATTGGCTTAAAATTGGATCAGGCTTTGAAGTAAGGAGTTCTTTAACACGGACAATGTCCATATCCCGTGTATTTACAAAAACGATACATCCAAGATCATCCACATCCTGTTTCCCGAGCAATTTCAATACGTGGGACAGATCTCTTTTAGTAATCTGTCTTCTCTTATTACTATCATGCGTATCTACCTGTGATGTGGTCAAAACAATAGACTTCACGCCGGTCATAAGGGTCTGAGCAGCATCAATGGTCGAAAAAACTGCGTCAATATGATTCATAGACAAAAAGACTTCGATCATCTCACACCAGTCAGGGTGATGGGCCGAGTGCAATGAACCTGCCCGTCGAGATAAGACAGCTAAAATATCCTCTCGATCTTTTAACATGGGATGACGTTCAAACAATGCGGCAATCTGTGGACTAGTCAGGACATTTCCAGACTCGGCTTTAACAGCGGAGCTGCTGCTGACGGCTTTATCGCATTCTCTATCTGAAGACATAAAAATTATGGTAGGTGTCATTTTTTCCTTTTGAAGCATGGAAAGGAGAGGCTGAACAAACTTACTATGAGCAACTGTCGGCATCGGCCTATTTTCTTTCAAATATCGCTTTACCTTGGTCGCTACCTTTCTCTTAGTACAAAGCGGTATCAAAGACCTTTCTGGAGTGAGAAAGGCAAGTACACTCTCATCCCCATGACTCTTAGTCTTAATCCATCGGCAGGGGCGTTGGCAGACCTTCTCAAGCCAGGAGAGTATATCTTGTATGTTCGGAACAAGAGACATCAGAGCAAGTATGGGGATACTTTTAGGCAAGCGGAGTATAATTTCTTCCAATTGTGAACCGATGTCCGGTTCGCCAAGACATTCAAGGTTTTCCAGAATCAAAAGATCAGGCTGATTTTGCTGCTCTGATGACAAGACGTCCGGCAGGTTGTCTCGCAGGATATCCACAGACCAGATGGTGACATTCTTGATAGCATTATCGGTTCTCCAGAGAGATCTGACAGATAGAAATTCAGGATCTATAGCACCTTCCAACCAGAAAACCCTATAAGGAGACAATGCATTAGGATGCACAACATCCCATAGATGCCTGCCTTTGGAGATGAACTCATGGGCAATATCAACAACTAATGACATCCTTTCAGTGCCATCAGGCACAGTTAACAGACAGTTTGTTCCTTGTTGGATATATCCGAAAATATCAGGGGGATGGATGTCTTTTGATTTGTGGCGTGCCAGTTGAGTCTTTTTTAGCAATTTTATAAGATTTTTATCGATTTTTTTTACTCCTTTGCGTCTCTGTAGTGAGCATTGTTTTTTAAATGCCTAATGGGCATCCTTCATTCACCAGTTTACACTTTTTCGAAAAAACGTGTATTATCGAATTGAATGCCGATGTCGAAACTGGAAATTAGAAATGTAACTTCTCAATAAGTCCATGCAAATCATGTTTTGCGACTATCCAATGGATTCCGGCTTTCGCCGAAATGACAGGCGCTCACACCCAATCNNCTGTGCGTCGCACGCAGACAGGCGAAGGTGGGAATCCAGTGACTGTTACCCGGACTTATTGAGAAGTTACTATAAAACAAACCGAAGATCGTCAATTAATTGCTTTCCAGCAGCTACTATTGCTTTACTTGACCTTTGAATATATTATATATTTTGTTGTATTTTGTAGTATATCAATATATTAACGAAATTACAGATTCAACAAAAAATGGCTATACTCGAAAATCTTCGGGGAAAATGATATGAGAAAAGTCGTAGATTTGCAAATGAAATTCGGACAAGCTTCTATCGCTGACATTGATTTTGATCTACGTTCACGTGATGAAATCCCCAAGCTGCTTCAAGGGCTGCAGCAGATTTATTGTAATCCTAAGATCCGGGAACAAGTCTTTAAGATTTTAG
>DFBQ01000201.1 GCA_002367355.1 Deltaproteobacteria bacterium UBA3076
ACAAGCGAGGCGTTTTCCGCAGCACTTTTGACAATATCCACCGAGACCCCAAGGCTCACTCTCCCGCGCTCATCCGGAGGTGTAACCTGTATTAGGGCCGCATTCAGCGGTAACTGACCTGAACTGAAAAGCCGTGGAATATCTGAAAGAAAGATAGGAGTATATTTGCCGAGCCCTTCCTGAATAAGCCCCCTGACATTTTCCGCAACAAAAAAGCTGTTTACCAGAAAGCAATCGGCAAGTTCCTTGTGGGCATAAGGGGCTTCGCCCAGAGTAAGTAGTTGGATAATCTCCATATCGGCCAGTTTAGAGGCGCGGTCAGTCAGGGCTTTGACAAGTTCTTTCGGTTCTCCACATCCTGTCCCGATAAAAACTCGCTGCCCGGGCCGCAGGTGCGAGACCGCCTGCCCTGGAGTGGCGATCATGTCTTTGTATTTATCCTGCCAGTTTGGGTCGTATTCTGTCTGGTTTGGTTTGTTCATTATTCAGCCTCTTGGCGAGTCAAGGTCATTCGGGCATCGGCAACAAATGGTTCTGTTCCAATGTCTCCGACAATAAATGGATTGATATCCAACTCGACGATTTTAGGGTAATCCGTAACCAACTGGCTGATGCGTTGAAGTCCGTTAGCTATTGCGGCAAAATCCACTCCTCTTTCTCCGCGGGTCCCTTTAAGCATCTCATAGGACCTGGTGCTCTTAAGCATCTGAAACGCCTCTTCTGTGGTGATAGGGGCCAGGTTAAAGGTGACGTCTTTCATTACCTCGACAAATATGCCCCCAAGTCCAAACATGAGCATAGGACCAAATTGCGGGTCACGGCTCATGCCTATGATGACTTCCAGACCTCGTGCCAGCATCTTTTCTACATAAATGCCTTCGATATGGGCTTCAGGTGCATTCTGGCTTATTCTGAGCATCATCAGGTCAAATGCGTCTCGCACGTCATCAGCCGTAGACAGATGTAACTTTACGCCACCAAGGTCAGTCTTATGAATAATGTTAGGTGAGACGATTTTTATAGCTACCGGGTAGCCTATTTGCTCAGCAGCTTCCACAGCCTCTTCAGTGGTGCTTGCCAGGTGGCCTTCCGGTATCCTGAAGCCATAAGCACTCAGGATCTGCTTGGCTTTAATATCTCCAATATGGGCCCTTTTGGTCCTCAGGTGTCGGGCAATAATCCGTTCCACTCGCCGGCGATGAACTCTGAATCGTGTTACTATCCGCGGTGGACGCCGCCGCCACACAGAATATTCGTACATGGCCCTGAGGGCGTCGACTGCCCGCTCAGGTGAGTTATAGACCGGCAGACCGGCAGCAACCAGTTCATCATTTCCAGGCATTACATGCTTGCCCCCCATGAATGCCGCGAGAATAGGCTTATCGGCTCTTAAGCAATCGGCAATGGCCCTTGCGGTCTCAGCAGGTTTTGTCATGGCCTGTGGTGTCAGGATTACGATGATGGCATCTACTGAATCATCATCCTGACCCGTGCTCACTGCCATGGCATACCTTTCCGGATCAGCGTCGCCAAGCACATCTACGGGATTTCCTGTGCTCGAGGCCCTTGGAAGTTTCTCTTTTAGGGCGGCAGCCGTACTGTAATTCAGGGTGGCAACGGTCATGCCGGATTTCTCCACAGCATCTGCGGCCATTGTGCCCGGCCCGCCAGCGTTTGTAATAATCAGAACACGGTCACCCTTGGGAAGGGGCTGCATTGCCAGGGCGGACGCATAATCAAAAAGGGCCTGAAAAGTATCTGCACGGATTACTCCCGAGCGTCTAAAAGCCGCACCATAGGCCATGTCAGCTCCAGCAAGACCGCCTGTGTGAGATGAGGCGGCCTTCAGACCTGCAGGGGTAGTCCCGGCCTTCAGGATTACGACAGGCTTGATGGAACAAGCATCTTCCGCTGCCTTCACAAAATCGTCACCAGAAACAATATCTTCAAGATATCCGGCAATGACTTTTGTTTTGTCATCCCTGGCAAGGGCTTTTAGAAAATCTACTTCTGTGAGATCCGCTTTGTTGCCGAGGCTTATGAGTTTTGCAAGTCCGAAATGTCCTGTGACAGACGAATCCACAATGGCCGTGCAAAGTGCCCCTGATTGGGAAAAGACTGATATGCCTCCTTCTTCAGGCATGTCCCCGGCGAACGAGGCATTCATGTGGTAATGCCTGTTCATAACACCGAGACAGTTAGGTCCTAGTAGACGCACATTGTGAGCCCTGCAAAGCCCTGCCAACTTCTGTTCAAGCCTTGCACCTTCTTCGCCTGTCTCCCTATACCCAGCGGTAATTACGGCAAAGGCCTTCACCCCCGCCTCTATAGAGGACTGTACTGCAGCCATGACATTCTGCCGGGGAACGGTCACAACGCCCAGGTCCACAGTTCCTTCATAATTTTTGAGGGTTTTGTAGCATTTGAGCCCAAGAATCTGGTCTGCTGACGGATTGACCGGTATGATATCACCGGCAAAACCGCCATTGATCAGGTTGGCTACTATCTCATAGCCCACCTTTCCAGGCGTCCTCGATGCCCCGATTACCGCGACGTTTTTTGGATAGAGCAGAGCTTCTAGCATTTTTTATAGATCCATTTTGTGAATTTAATTCAAAATTATGAAACCATAAATACAGTTTAACTGTTTTTAATTGCCCTTAGAGCTTTTGTAAATAGTGGGTTCATTAATCTCTTCGGACGTTTCTGATTAAAGCGTAAAGAGATACAACTAAGTAGCTTGCCACAATACTCTCCCTCCCTCATCAAGTAGGACGGATTCATGCTTTATGATATAATACGAAAATTAGAAGAAGGGGATGGTTATCGGTTTGGTCGTAAATTAAAAAGGAGAAGTTTTGATATGAAAGAGGCCCTTTTTTATACAGTTGAGGACAAAGGAAAAGTACAATGCCGGCTCTGTAACAACTATTGTCATATCAAGCCGGGGAAAAGGGGAATTTGCAAGGTCCGTGAGAACAGGGACGGCAAGCTTTACAGCCTTGTGTATGGAAAGGTGATTTCGGAGAACTCCGACCCCATTGAAAAGAAACCCCTTTTTCACTTTCTGCCGGGTTCAATCTCATATTCAATTGCTACGGTGGGGTGCAACTTCAGGTGCCTGCACTGCCAGAACTGGCAAATATCCCAGTATCCACGCATTTATGAAGGAGAGATACCCGGGGAAGACAGGGACCCGGAGGATATTGTAAATGCCGCGGTTTTAGGTGGGGCAAAGAGTATAAGCTATACCTATGTTGAGCCCACAATCTTTTATGAGTTGGCTTATGACTGTGCAGTTCTGGCGAAAAAGAGGGGGCTTAGGAACGTTTTTGTAAGCAATGGCTATATGACCCCGGAGGTGACCCGGCATCTGGCTCCTGTACTGGATGGAATAAACATTGATGTTAAGGCCTTTACGGATAAATTTTACCA
>DFBQ01000200.1 GCA_002367355.1 Deltaproteobacteria bacterium UBA3076
CATTCAACCCGGCTAAAAAACATACCTGAAGAGAACCGTGACGTTCAATAACCTTTTTTACACCAAATAGCATGGCGCAAAGCTTTTGGTCGTTGGTAAATCGGTGCCTGAAGCCAGAAAAGGTCTGGTGCATGGTTTTAAGGGAAGTCCGCTTTAAGAAGACCGATGGGGTTGGCTTCATCCGTTCAAGAACAAAGGAAACGCTCTTTAGAATATGGGCAACCCTTCCATAGGCAAGCGATGAGGCAACAAATGCCACGATTTCTCGGTCACAAAGGCCCTCATAATGATACAGGAACTCAAGGGGGTCAGGATGTACATACTCCCGGCGATTATACTGACGGTAAAGCTCCTCGAACCCGTCTTTAGGGCCGGGGAAAAAATAACTTGGCATTTTCACATTCCATCTTCACCACATCTTTAATTGATCCTCAATCGCAAAATCCTCAACATAACACTGCTATGCCTGCGGTTTTGCTCAATCAGATCGACTAAATCTATGGCAAATCCGGGCGTAAATTCTACCAATTTATTTTTTCCCCGGCCCTTAGATATCTCTGACATCATGTCCATCATGAAATGGTCCATCATGCCTCTCTATTATACTTTTGCAGCCACTTCTTGACCTCCTCAACAGATGGGATCTTGCCCACGGACTTGATCTCACCATCCACCACCACAGCCGGGGTCCCAAAGACACCGTACTTGGCAATCTCCATCACATCGCCCACCTTTTCAACTGTGACATCCACACCGGCCTCGGCAACCGCATCTTTGACTGCCTGTACTGTCTTCTGACACCTTGGACAGCCTGGTCCTAATACCTTGATTTCCATTTTCTCCTCCTTTAACCGGCTATCCAGCCATAGCTCATCCCGGCTATGGTGGACAGGATTATGATAATGACACAAAACGTCGCTGTCTTTTTGACTCCCATGACCCCTCCGATAACCAGCATATTGGGTAGGGAAAGGGCCGGACCCGCCAGAAGCAGGGAAAGGGCCGGACCCTTACCCATACCGGCACCAATCAGCCCTTGCAGGATGGGTATCTCGGTGAGGGTGGCAAAATACATAAGGGCACCGGAGACCGAGGCAAAAAAATTGGCCCCCAGAGAATTGCCTCCTACCAGGCCCTGAATACAGTAATCCGGAATCAGGGCGGGATGGCCCGGCCGTCCCAGCATGAAACCGGCAACCAGCACCCCTGCAGCCAGAAGCGGAACGATCTGTTTCATAAAACCCCAGGTAGATTGCACCCAGGCGACCTGTTCATCTTTGGTGAACCATGACTTGAGCATCACGGCCAGCACGATGAGCAGGGCAATCGTGACATACCACTTAGCAGCAAAAATGGTCGGCCAGAGTCCTGTTGAACCTACCGCCGGTCCGGCAAAGGAGGCAAAGATCAGGATCAGAACCATGGTCAGCATATAGAGAGCATCCTGCAGGAGACTGCGTCCCTTCTTTTCCTCATCCGGAAGATACATCTCGCCTGCGGTGCGGGAGGCATCATCCTTCCGAAATATGATAGCCATAAGCAGCCCGGTGATCACTGCAAAAAGGACTGCGCAGATGGCTCTGGCCAACCCAAGCTGCCATCCCAGAATCCTTGCTGTCAGCACGATGGCCAGGACATTGATGGCCGGTCCGGAATAAAGAAAAGCTGTTGCCGGACCAATACCGGCGCCTCGGGTATAGATCCCTGCAAACAGAGGCAGGACCGTACAGGAGCAAACCGCAAGAAT
This sequence comes from Deltaproteobacteria bacterium UBA3076, assembly GCA_002367355.1. Lineage (GTDB taxonomy): Bacteria > Desulfobacterota > Dissulfuribacteria > Dissulfuribacterales > UBA3076 > UBA3076. Next base: position 1,748 of record DFBQ01000200.1, read on the forward strand.
TGTCCCCGAAACAGAGGCCACAGAATAGGAGAGAATCTTTTTCGTTGTGGCTCCGAAGTACTTTAGAACCGCAGCCTGGGATACAAACACCGCTATGGCTCCGGCGATGAAAAAGGCAGGGATCAGGCATGTGAGAACGTGCTCGCGGGCATATTCTTGAAGCATCATAAATGCCTCAAGGCCGGATTGCCGGATTGTCGCATGATCCCAGGGTACGTAGTAACACGCCAGGAAGGTGAGCACGATGAGTAGTAACTTGGTTCGTTCCTTCATTGACAAGCATTGTTATTCATAAAATAGAATTCAAAATAAAGGCTATAGTGAGATGCCTATCTATCTATATAGTTAGGACAAAAAAATTATCTCCCACATAAGTCTTCACGCCGGATCGAGGAAAGTTTTTCTACGATTTCAGTAAGTTCCGAATCATCTTCCAGCCAATGCCTAAGATTGCCTAATAGGCTGGCTGCGTAAGGGCTTGCACTTCCATCCGCAAGTTGGTAATTGACCCACATACCATCTTTGTGAAAAAAGACCAAGCCGGCATCTTCCAGTATCTTTAAGTGCTTGGACACACTCGGTTGGGCTATCTGTAGCGCAGCCCGCATCTCACATACACACATCACCTTATGCTGCAACATCTTTATAATCTTTACCCGATTAGGATCGGAAAGGGCCCTCATGACCTTGAGAAAAGCTTTCACTTGAAACTCCTTATATATTCATTTATAAGAATATAGTGCTTCATGTCCATGGTGTCAAATAAATTTTGCTGCCAATGATTTACCGTTGGTTTATCTGTTGATATCTACAGGGTCAAAATTAAGTTGGGAGCACGCAACCTCTTGAAATAAATGAATGATCGCCGACTCTGGATAGTCCTGATATTGCCATTTTTGAGTTCCGAACATACCTCCATGAACGAAAAATCAATGATTTAACTTGAGGAGCAATGCTCTTTGTGGCACGATGAGGACTAAATATACTAATACTGTCCTAATGTTGCCACGGAGAACTATATGGGCGGAGAAACCAGACGACTCGTTAAA
>DFBQ01000160.1 GCA_002367355.1 Deltaproteobacteria bacterium UBA3076
ATCATGCCGTTGGGAATTGCTGGGTTTGCAAAGACTTTATATCTTCCTCACTCCAGTCTATAATTACCTGGTGATTGGTTGATACGTTATCTGAATTTAGGTAATCAGGATAAATTGTGACACTTGTTACGGCAAAAGCACTTGAAAAAACGTATATCGCCGGCGACATCACTGTCAGGGCTATACGCGGAGTTGATTTTGTCATTGAGCCGGCTTCCTTTGTTTCTTTTGTCGGCCCGTCAGGAAGCGGGAAAAGTACTCTGTTGAACATGATTGGCTGTCTTGACCCTCCAACCAGCGGCTTTCTTGAAGTCGCCGGCCAGGATGTGACGCATCTTAGCTCAAAGGAGTCGGCCCGTTTCCGGGGAGAGCATATTGGTTTTATTTTTCAGGATTTCAACCTAATTCCAGTACTCACTGTATTTGAAAATGTGGAGTATCCCTTGCAGATGGTGCAAAATTGGCCGAAGGAGAAACGGCGAAAACGGGTGCAGGAGTTGTTAAAATCCGTGGGAATGGCTGATCAGGGTGCAAAATATCCAAACCAGATCTCCGGCGGCCAGAAGCAGCGGGTGGCTGTGGCACGCGCCTTGGTTACCAATGCCAAACTGGTTCTCGCCGATGAACCCACTGCCAACCTGGACAGTAAAACCTCCAACCGAATTATTGAGCTCATGAAAGATATGCGGGATGAATTCGGTACTACCTTTATCTTCTCCACCCACGACCCCAAGGTGATGAAAAACGCGGAAACTATTTTTACCCTGGAAGATGGAAGGTGGGCAGGTTGAAGGTGGGAAGGCTGAAGGCTGAAGGTATGGAAACGAGGGCTAAATACTAACAGCTTTCTACCTGTCCACCTTCCCATCTTCTACCTTCCCCCTTCAGCCTTCAGCCTAAATAACCTATATAAATAAAATTATGCTTAGTATCTTCAATCTTGCTATCCGCAATCTGCGGCGCTATAAGCGACGAACCTTGCTCACCTCTGTTTTAATCACCCTGGGAGTGGTGGCGGTGCTGCTTTTTGTTTCCGTGTCCGGTTCCTTCAAGGCCATGATGATCGGCCAGATCACAGATTCCATGCTGGGCCACCTGCAGGTGCACCGCAAGGGATATCTTGCCTCCATTGACAGCCTGCCCCTGGACCGTAACCTGAAAGGCAAACAGGTTGCCGAAGCAACGGAAATCCTGGAAGGTAATGATGCTGTGGAGGCCTATTCCATGCGGATTAAGCTGGGAGCCATGTTCAGCAATTTTTCAGAAACAACTAATATTCGGCTTAACGCGGTCAATCCAAAACAGGAGATGCAGACAGTCCCCATGCTTACTGATCGCATCATCAAGGGAAAAAAGCAAGGTCTTCTTGAAAAGGGAGAAATTCTTGTTCCTGAACTCATTGCCAAGGGAATGAAGGTCAAGATCGGCGACACTATTGTCCTGGTTGCCACCAATAAGGATGGATCGGTGAACGGGCAGCCCTTTGTGGTACGCGGTATCCTGGAAGGCATTTCCGGGCCGGGCGGCCGGGATGGCTTAATCCATCTTGACGATGCCAGGACCCTGCTGCGTATCGAGGACAGAGAGATCAGCGAAATTTCCATACGTTTAAAAAACATGGATCGGATGAATGAGGTGCTTGATCAGTTGAAGGACCGGCTCGGACCTATTAAAGACAAAATGGACAAGCCGGTCTTTGAAGTCCACACTTGGGAGAAGCTTTCACCATTTTTCAATATCGCCGAGATGATTGACCTGATGACCTTTTTTATCAAGATCATGTTGGTAGCTATTGTTTTGGTGAGTATCATGAACGTTATGATCATGGCTGTTTATGAGCGCATCAACGAAATCGGCACCATGGCTGCCATTGGGACTGTGCCGGGCAAGATCCTCTCCCTTTTTGTGGTGGAGGGTTTTTTGCTCGGCGTATTCGGCACCTTGATAGGTGTTGTTATCAGCCTTATCACCATTGCCGGAATGAATACCGCCAAGATCAGTTTTGATTTCGGACGCCAGAAAGGACTGCTGCTTTCGCCAACCATCGCCTTAAATGATGTGGTCATGGTTGCTGGCATTGTCATTGCCATAGCTGTACTTGCCAGCCTGCAGCCGGCCTGGAAAGCTGCGAGAATGGATCCCATAACGGCCCTGCGCCATGTATAAGGTAGAAGGCTGAAGGTAGAAGGTATAAGGTAGTTAGTTTTTAGCCCTTGTTTCCGTACCTTCAGCCTAAACAACCTAAGTAGAGGAACCCATGAAAATTAGAAGTACACCAACCATTATTGTCAATTTGGTTTTGTTCATTTTCTTTGGTCTTGCCATAAGCGCTTCTGCCGATTCAATGAAAATTGCCGTGGCCGCCACCGGTCCGGAAAAGGATGCGGCCATAAGCCAACAAGCCGCCAGGACTCCGTTTTTTCTGTTTTTTAATGACAAGGGTAATTTTCTTGAGGCCGTAGAGAATCCTTCCAGGGATCAGTCTCGTAACGCCGGGCCAAACGCAGCTTTATTTCTTGCCGACAAAGGGGTGACGCTCGTTATCGCTGGTAATATCGGAAATAAAATGAAACAGGCTCTGAAGGAGTATCAGATTGAATATACAGAAAAAGCCGGAGTTGCTTATGATGTGGTTCAAACAATTATTCAAGACCGTTAGCCGGATCATCGTTCCGGCAGTCATTTCCTTTTGTTTTTTCGGGACAGCCGCGGCCCTCGCCCTTGATGGCAACGATATCCTGCGCCAGGTCGATAAAAACATGCAGCCCCAGGCCTATGAGATGTACCGGAAGCTGATCAACATAGAGCCCGATGGCTCAAAAAAAGAGTTTGTCCTTTATACGGTTAAAAAGGGACAGGACAAAATGGTGGCCTTGTTTCTCTCGCCGGCCAGTGAAAAGGGCCGCTCTACTTTACGCCTAGGCGATAACATGTGGCTCTACATCCCTAATGTGGGCAGGCCGTTGCGTATCACCAGTCTGCAGTCAGTTGTGGGCGGGATATTCAACAATTCCGACATTCTGCGACTGGACTACAGCGTGGAATATAACGCGGAACAGATAACCGACCAGGGTGACGCCTACCTGCTTGACCTGAAGGCCAAGTCCCCCTCAGTTGCCTATAACAACTTGAAGATGAAGGTGGATAAAAAGACATTTTTGCCAACCATCATTGAATGTTATGCCATCAGCGGCATGCTGATCAAGACCCTTCACTATACGAAAATCAAGGATTTCGGCCAAGGCCTTATCAGGCCGTCAATGCTTGAGACGGACAGCCCGCTCCACAAGGGCTATCGGTCTGTAATGCTCTTTGCCAAAGTCAAGAAGAAAGAACTGCCGGACGAAGTGTTTACCCTCAATTACCTGTCCAAGGTTGATGAGTTGCGATAGCACCGGCTTCTATCTTGCCGGTTTTCTGCTTAGTTTGCTCCTTCTTTTTCCTGCTTTCCTGCATGCAGATGACGAGTTCGGTTTTGAACTGGAGGAGTTTGAAAAAAAGGCCCTGGAAAGGGGAGGCTATGCAGAGCTAAAGTGGGAGCACATGGATATTAACCAGGGTTCTGCTTTTGCCCGGTTGAATCTCTCAGACCAGCCCCGGTCGACACTTGATCGTTTCTGCGGCAGTCTGCAGATTGACGGTTACTACACCAAAGAGATAATTAGTTTCAATTGGCTCCTTAAGGCTTCTGCTCAGCAGGATGATATTGGCTGGGCTGACATGGCAGATGTCTACGAGGCCTATGTCAGCATCAAACCGGCGCCGGTTCTTACCGCGGGTGTGGGCAAAAAGTCATACAGGTGGGGTAAAGGATATGCGTGGAATCCAGCCGGCTTTATCAACCGTCCCAAAGACCCCAATGATCCGGAAGAGGCGCTGGAGGGCTACATAACAGCCGAAGTTGATCTTATAAAGAGCTTTTCAGGACCATTGCAGACTGCTGCTCTTACCACAGTGATTCTGCCGGTGTGGCAGGGAGTCAATAAAGATTTTGGTGAGATAAACAATGTGAATCTGGCAGCCAAGCTTTATCTCCTGTATCGGGATACTGACATCGACCTGATCTTGTACACAGGTGACAGCCGTTCCACCCGTTATGGCCTGGATTTTTCCAGAAACCTGGCGCCGAATTTTGAAATTCATGGGGAGCTTGGCTATGTTCCCGGCCAGAGGAGAGTAATCCTTCAGGATGATGGCTCCGCCCTGGTCCAGGAAACTGCGGCGCTTTCCTATCTCCTTGGTCTCCGCTATTTATGGGAAAATGATATAACCGGCATTATTGAATATTACCACAATGATGCCGGGTACACTGAAGAAGAGATGGAACGTTTTTTTCAACTTGTTTCAGACGGTGAAAACCAGTTTCTTGCCTCAGGCAGTGATGTACTTCTTGAAAGGGCAAGAGACATGAGTCTGCGAGGTTATGGCAAGCCGCAACCTGGTCGCAATTATCTCTATGCAAGATTTACCCAGAAGGAACCCTTTGATATTCTGTACTTTTCGCCCGGCCTTTTCACAATTATCAACCTTGATGACAAGAGTTACTCCATAAGCCCGGAGATTGTCTATACAGGATTTACGAACTGGGAATTACGGTTGCGTTTTTCGTATCTTAATGGCGGAAAATTCACCGAATATGGCGAGAAAATGAACAGCAACAAGCTGGAATTGCGATTGCGCTATTTTTTTTAAGGCTACCGATTAGTTACTCTCAAGCTTGGCCCAATTAACTCCCCAGCCAACATCTACCTTCAGGGGCACGGCAAGATCCATTACATTTTCCATGGTTTCTTTCACCATCATGCTGGTTTTTTTTATTTCTTTTTCCGTCACTTCGATTATCAGTTCGTCATGTACCTGGAGCAACATCCTGCAGGGTGTTTTTTCTGCCTGGATATTTGAATCAACTTCTATCATGGCCAACTTTATTATATCTGCTGCAGTGCCCTGAATAGGTGTATTAATAGCGGTTCTTTCAGCGAATTCTCTGACAGTCCTGACCCTGCTTTTAAGGTCATGGATATAACGCCTGCGGCCAAGGAGTGTGGTGACGTGCCCCTGTTCCTTGGCCTTTTCTACAGTTTCCTTTATGTAGCGTTTTACACCGGGATATTTTGCAAAATAGCGGTCGATAAACTCCTTTGCCTGTTTATTTCCAATACCCAGTTCCTTTGCCAGACCATAGGCGCTTATTCCGTATATTATTCCGAAGTTAACGGTCTTGGCCGCTCTGCGCATTTCCGGCGTAACCAGCTCTGGGAACACGCTAAAAACCTCTGCTGCAGTGAGACGGTGAATGTCCTCATCATTTTTGAAGGCTTTCACCAAAGCTTCATCCCCGGAATAGTGGGCAAGGACTCTAAGCTCTATCTGGGAGTAATCCGCGGATAAGAGAAGGTTCCCCGGAGCAGGAATAAAGAGCGCCCTGATTCTCCTGCCTTCTTCTGTCCTGACAGGAATGTTCTGGAGATTGGGATCACTGGATGAGAGCCTGCCGGTGGATGTGACAGTCTGGTTAAAGGATGTGTGGACGCGCCCTGTATCAGGATTGACCATCCTCTTTAACCCGTCCACATAAGTAGACTTGAGCTTTGACAGGTTTCTATAGGCAAGGAGTTGTCGCGGAAGCTCGTGAGACTGGGCAAGTTCCTTGAGTACCTCTACGTCTGTGGAGTAACCGGTCTTCTTGCGGGTCTTTTTTTTCTGAGGAAGCTTGAGCTTTACAAAAAGTATTTCCGCCAGTTGTTTCGTAGAGTTTATGTTAAACGGCTCTCCTGCAAGCTCGATAATTTTTTTATCCAGGTCAGAGAGCCTTTGAGAAAATTCTGTTGACAGCGCATCAAGTCCTTCTATATCAACAAGAATTCCGGCCATCTCCATTCGAGCGAGAATCCGTATCAAAGGCACTTCAGCCTGCTCAAACAGTTCCAGTAGGCCGCTCTCTTTTAACCTTTTCCACAGGGCCTTTTGGACAAGAGAAGTTACGTGAACATCTTCGCAAGAGTAATCCCTGGCAAGCGGTAAGGGCACACAGGCAAAGTTTTTGACCCCTTTCTGCGTTTCAGTTACCTCTTTAAAGGATATCATGCGGTGCCCCAACACCTCTTGTGATATCTCAGCAAGGTTATGGCGGCGCTTTGAGGGGTTAAGGAGGTAAGAGGCCACCATTGTGTCCCCGGATATTCCCTTCAGTTCCATTCCGTGGTTGGCAAGGACAATCAGGTCATATTTTATGTTCTGCCCGATTTTTTCAATTTTTTCATTTGAAAATATTGGTCCAAGGGCCTCGGCTACCTGAGACAAATTGAGCTGGGGCTCCTGGCTCTCGTGTCCAACAGGGATGTAAGCGGCCTTTGGTGGTGTAATGCAGAGAGAGATCCCGACAAGCTTTGCCTTCATTGGAAATTCACTCGTGGTCTCTGTGTCGATGACTATTCTTGAGGCTTTTCGTGCAATTTCTGCCCAGCGGGCAAGATCCGTCGGGGATTGTATCAGCTCATATTCCTTAAATGAGATGGTCTGTTCCGGCACCATCTGGTCTAAAAAGCGGGTAAGATTGAATTGTTTAAAGAGCTGCCTCAGTTTTCGCTGGTCAGGCGGGTTTCTGCGAAACGCGTTAATGTCAAGGGGGACAGTGATATCGTCTGCAAGGCTCACAAGCCTGCGCCAAAGGTTTAAGCGGTCCTTGTGGGTTTCAAGACGCTCTTTCAATTTTCCCTTGGGGAGTTCATCCAGGTGCTTGATAAGATTATCCACTGAGCCATAGCTCTTTATGAGCTTTAGCGCAGTCTTTAGGCCAATTCCGGGCACGCCTGGGATGTTGTCCGAGGTGTCACCGGTCAGTGTCATTACCTCCAGGAATTGAAGCGGTTCAAGACCGAATCGTTGTTGAAAGGCATCAAGATCTGTAACTTCGTCCTTCATCGAGTCCCATATGCTGACTTGTGGTCTGATCAACTGAAGGAGGTCTTTGTCGCCGGAGACAATCATAATGGTCTGATTGGTGATGCGCCGTGCGAGTGTAGCAATTATATCGTCTGCCTCATAGCCCTTTTTCTCAAGCTGCGTGAGCCCCAGGGCATTTACTATTTCTCTTACATATGGGATCTGAACGCTCATATCATCAGGCATCGCAGGCCTGTTTGCCTTGTAATCGGCATAAAGGTCGTGTCTGAAGGTAGGGCCCTTAGCGTCCCACACAATGGCTACATATTCAGGGTCTTTTTCTTTTAGTACCTTCCAGAGCATATTTGTAAGGCCGTAGATTACCTTGGTGGGAAACCCGTCATGGGTAGTCAGGGGCTGACGAATGGCAAAGTAGGCCCTGTAGAGATACGAGCTGGCATCTATCAGAAATAGTGACGAATTGGATTTTTTGTTTTGCTGATCAGGAGTTGTCATATGTTTTTGATTTTATTTCCACGGCCTTAAGATGGTTTTGGATTTTGGGGAATGAGAATCAGATGAATGCAGTAAGAAATTTATTCACCGGCATGACCCTTATTCCTTTATACATACGTTCATTCCTGCATTTTTTAACAACCTGATAATTATAAGGTATGGATAATTTGTCTTTAAAATAAAATAGATTTTTAGACAGGTTTGAATCGTTATTCTTAACTTCTACGGAAAACCAGGGTTTGTTGTCACAGGAAACCAAAAAGTCAACTTCTTTGCCTGTTGAATCCCTTAGAAAAGACAGAGAAACCTTAAACCCTTCATATGAATAAAGGTAATTGCAATATTTTAACAAATGGGATGCAATAAAATTTTCCAGCCTTTGTCCATCTTCCTCAATGACTGACCAGTCCCACAGATAGAGCTTTTTTTCTTTCCTGACTGCGGCAATCTTTTTGGACTGGTACGGCGGAATCCTGAAGCAGTAATAAAATAGCTCAAAGGTATCCAGCCAGTTTGCAACGGTTCGGAAATTAACCTGTAGATCTTCTGCCAGTGAATTGATTGACAAGATCGAGGATGTCTTTTCAGTGAGAAGTTCGGACAACAATGCAAGGTTGCCAAAATCCCTGATCATGGTTAAATCACGAATATCCTCTTTGAAAAACCTTTCTGTTCTTTCATTATGCCATCTTCGTAAAAAACGATGATTTTGTTTTATTAAAGGCTCGGGAAATCCCCCGAATTCATAAAGTGCGAAAAAATCTTCCGGATCCGGGCTGTCATGAAAGACAAGCCTATTAAACGGTTTTATATCATGGACCAAACTGTTTAGTTCCGCAATTGAAAAAGGATGCAGGGTGTAGTAATGGTATCTGCCCTGAAGCGAATCCCCCCCACGTCGGTAAATGTTCAGGCGGGCGCTGCCGGTCAAAAGAAACCGGTATTGATCCTTGCAGGTGTCATACTCACCCTTTATCCATGTTTTCCATTTGGAATGCTTATGGAATTCATCCAGGATAATCAAATCGGAATCCGGCCGCCATTCTCCTTTTAAGGCGGCACGCCTGTCATCTAATTTATCCCAGTTATAATAGCTGCTTTTATAGTTTCTGGCGATAAGATTCCTGGCAGCTGTTGTTTTGCCGACCTGCCTGGGGCCGCCGAGGAAAACCATTTTTTCTTTAAGGTCTTCCCTGATATTTTTTGTAAGATATCTCGGCTTAACAGTCATGAATGTATTATATGTCTATACAAAATAATGTCAAGTATTTTGTAGGTCTATGCAATTATGCCAGAAATGAGCTATTACCAGTGAGCTGTTTTCCAAGGGCAGTTTGTTTGACTTTTTTGAATGATCTAACTAAAGTTTCGCAGTTGTTATTGTTAACTGCTCCATGATTATATTTTCTAATATATCAATAAGTTGCAAGAAGCTATCGGGATCAATTTTAGGACAAACTAGTACAGTGTATATTTTAAAATCTCGGATATAGGCGTTTCAGCTTGATACGCGCGTCATTCGTGCTAAACTGCCAATCGACCTTGGTTTGATGGTTGTTTCGATCGGTATTCCATACCGCCACTTCAGCTCGCATCTTCTCAATACAGTCAATTCGACCTGCAAGGCATTGTCGCTTCAAAACGCCGAGTTCAATCTCTGCTATGTTCACAAGTAGTTG
>DFBQ01000143.1 GCA_002367355.1 Deltaproteobacteria bacterium UBA3076
GTCCCCGAACATCATCCCGAAGAGGAGAAGGAAACTCACTGCAAGAAAGACCGTGGGCTCCACCTCTTCATAGGAAGGGGTGCCGTACAGGGTGGTCAACCGTTCAAAAGGGCGGATAAGCATGGGATTATTGAAGAGTATGGGTATCTTAAGGATGCCGGACCGGACTTCTTTTATGTCCTTTGGGTCCACCTGGTCCACCAGGGCCTTGCCGGACGTGGCTTTAAGTATCCGCTTCTTTAGTTCCTCAAAGAGTGCAACCGGTATCCACCCCGTAAGTAGATATGTGTGATCGATCTGTCCGAATTCGGCCTGGGCCTTAAGGAGCTGCCGGGCAAGCAGTATCTCCTCACGCAGACGTTTGAGACTTGTACCGTATTTTCGGGTAAGCTCTGCTCCTTCGGTATCAAGGCCGGCAAGCACGGTCTTTAAATGCTCCAGCTCAGCGGACAATCGATCCAGAGCCTTTCCTATAATACCATGAATCCCGGGAGGCAGCTCCAAAGGGTCCCAGAAGGCACTCTTAAGGGCCCTTAAGAGTGCCTCTTCATCTTTTTTTAGAGACATGGCCAGCAGGACTATCCTTTGTTCCTTGCGGCCGATAGGGATAAGAGTGTGATGCGTATACACAAGGCTTTGTTCCAGCTTATTGAGATTCTCTTCAGGAATCAGTCCGGCTCTCCATGTCACGTATCTTAGGTCATGCAGGCGGTCAAGGTCTATCTTTGCAGGTTCCAGGAGCTCTAACCTGGCAATCAGGGCTTCATGTTCAGAAATAGCATTTTTTGCCTTTTTTTTCCGCTCCAGGGGTTCTAATACCTCAGTTTCTATGTGCGCAAGGTCTTCCTCCAGGCGAAAGACGGCCTTGTCCGGTTGGGGTACCTTTCTGATGCCGGACGAAGGACCTGTCGGCCCCAGATCCCTGAGCAGCCTGTTTGCCCTGGCAAGCAAGCTGTCGTAGTGTTCAAGGAGAGGTGCATCAATATGGGCCACATAACCCAGGTGACCGAGGTGTGTCTCTTCCACCCTGATCAGATGAAGGAGGCGGAGGTCTCCCAGGATAGCCATGACTGCCGAGATCCGGTCTTCAGGGGCCTGGATAGTCAGCCTCGTAAGCTTGACCGGTCTAAACATAAGTAACCCCGAAAAATTGCATAGGTAGTGCCTGAACGGAAACCCCAAATTTTATTTTTTCAATTTAGGTCATGGACAATTAAATATTAAGGTTACTTCCTCTTTTAAATTCAAGATTCAAAATTTAGAATTCAAAATTGTGTCTGAACGGCCTTTTCGTTCAGACACTATGTAGCTTTTTAACTGTCTTGCCAGGAGAGAGCCCCTGTGCCTTTGCCTCAAGCAAAGTGATAAGACTTGTAAGTTCCATTTCCTTTTCCAGGAGAAAGGCTATCTCTATGCCGATATGAAATGGCGGGCCCGCAAAGAGCCGAGCAATGAGACGAAGAAGCCACGTCTCGAGATATGTGTGAAAATCCTCCCAATCACGGACTTCTCCTACCTCTCTCTGAAGGGAACGGGGCATCTGTTCCAGAAATGAGGAGATGTCCTCTGCCCGTGCCAACCGGTGCAGGTGTGAGAGTGTGAGCAGCTCACCTCCGGGAAGGCTATAGTTGACTATCTCTTCATGGCTCAACCCATAGTGAATTTTGAGTCTTATTACCCACGAGATATTTAGAATATCTACATAAGGTCCCAAGATCCTTTTAGCAGCTTTTCTGTCAGATCTGCTTCTCAGGCCGGAGATGGCCTGTTTGAGTCTTTGAAAGCAGGAAAGGTCCAGGGCCATTTCCAGGGGGAACAGTCTTCCCTGCACATTATACTGGGGAATTGCATGTTTAAGCGCCTGTCCAAAAGGATTGCAGATCAGGAGATCTGCAATCTTTGCGGGATTGTTACACGCCCAGAGGTCATCCCACGGCAAAGCGCTCAGTTTCCCCAGCGGGTACAGGAGGTGGGCAACAGGCTGTTTCCCACGGCCAGAGAACAGGGCACGTAAAAGGACCTTGAGGTTTTCCGATTCAAAGCGCGAGAAAAGGGCAAGGACCAGCTCTTGCTGCCTTTTCCCACGCAAGGACCTTGCAACCTTGGCATAGTCCTCCATAAGGGACCGGGCCAATCGGCGTTCCAGCACCCCTGGATCAGTCTTCTCTTCTTCAAGGTCTGGAAGTGCACGTCCATACGTAGTGGTAACAAGATATGCCAGAAAGGAAGAAAAATCTCTTGCCTCCAGAAGAAAATGGCGGTCTTGGGCAGTAAGCCGCCTGCTGCGAAGGGCCCTTACCTTTGCGTTTGGATAGGCATATCTGGCTGCGGCGAAGATCATAATGTCTGTTTTATGGACCTCTTACAATTCTCCTTTTGGGGACCACGCCTCTCCCAGGGCCTCTGAAATAAAATCTTCGATTATCTGGGGCTTCCTGAGGGCCACCCGGTTTTTAAGCCCCTGGATGTATCGCTCTGTCTGTGCCACAGTCTCCCGGGCCTGTATCTGACTTTCTTCAAGAATAGGGGCAATCTCGCTCTTTCTCACTTCATCAAGTCTTGATTCAAGCCCGGATTGCAAGATATCGGCGTCTTGTTTCGCCTTTGCAACCAGGTCATCCGCCTCTTTTTTTGCATTATTAACAGTGGCCCTGGCTGCCTCATCACAAGATATTATTTGATCGATTTCCGGTTTCATCAGCCCTCTTCAAAAAGATTAGTGATCAGTTACGGAGATGTCAATTTTACCAGTATAAATTGTTTTGTGTGACTTCTGAAAAGTCCTGATACATGATTCCAGCACTTACTACCCAATCTTCGGCATGAGTGTCCACCTGATAACCCAAGAATTTTTATCAGGATCTTTATCCATGCACACAATGCCACCGTTCTGGAACTTGAACACCGGCTTATCAGTTGATCCTGTTATAAGGTAAGAAGTCAGCCTTTCCATAAATGGAAGATGACCTACAAGCATGACATTGTCTTCACTGTTTATTTTACCGGCAAAGGCTGACACATCATCCAGCGGCTTCAATCCACTGCTTTCCTGAACACCATCCCCTGGCTTCAGGGAAGATGCAAAGATATCCGCGGTCTGTCGTGCCCTTTTCTTTCCGCTATGTATAATGCGTGATATGTGAACACCATATCCCTTGGCGACTTTTGCGATTTGCTCAACCTCTGAGATGCCTTCCTTTGAGAGACCCTGCTCGGGATCTAAGTCTTTTGACAGGCTTTTGCCGTGCTGAACCAAAAAAAGTGCCATGAAGTATGCCCTCCTTTCCGTTTTGAAATATCCTTTGAGTATAAACTTGAGTTTTCGAAAAATAGTTGAAGAACCAAGTAAGCAATTGGCACATTTATTGCTGTTAAACCTTCACCACGTCATTCCCGCCTTCGCGGGAATGACGTCCGGTAGCACCGTATATTTTTCATCTATACTACTTTTAGAATACCTGCAGCAAAAATCATTCCAAATNNTATTTTTCGAAAACTTGAGTATAAATAAATGCTCTACTTGTCAAACGTGATCAGGTTCTCAAATCTCATCCTAAGAAATAGTAGAGGAATGAATCCAGTTATTTCGACTATTATTTTTGTTCGTGCTCAACTTTCAACAGCGCATAAACCTGGTATCTTTATTATTTATAGACCGATTATAGGCCAAATGGTAACATTCAACCATAGACTTCCTCATCTTGAGCCGGATTATGGAGGCTTGGAATTATACCATCCGGCCTTTCCTGATCTAAGGTTTATCATATGAACCACGTTCAATCTCCAGAATCGCCGAGAACGGATGGGCCTCTTGCCTTGGGTACAAGGCTTCGTGAGCCCTTGTTCATGATCCTGGCCGCAGTAGTCTGCGGGCTTGCTGGTGGATTTGGTGCCGTCGGTTTCCGGCTGCTTATCAAGGTCTTTCAGGCCATTTTTTTCGGTGAGGGAAAGGACCTGGTGACACTGGCCATGGGACTTCCCTGGTACTGGCGTCTTGCAGCACCTATAGTTGGCGGGGCCTTTGTGGGGCCAATGGTATACTTCTTCGCCAGGGAGGCCAAAGGCCACGGCGTACCAGAGGTAATGGAAGCAGTGTTCGTAAAAGGGGGTGTCATCCGCCCCAGGGTCGTAGCGGTAAAGATCCTGGCTTCCGCCGTGTGTATAGGATCAGGTGGATCGGTAGGGCGCGAAGGTCCTATTGTGCAAATCGGCTCGGCACTGGCCTCCTCCATTGGACAAATGTTCAAGGTATCCACAAATCAACTCCGGACCATGGTGGGCTGTGGTGCCGCCGCAGGCATCGCGGCCACCTTTAATGCCCCAATGGCAGGGGCACTATTTGCCGTAGAGATCGTACTCGGTGATTTCCGTATACCGCGGTTCATGCCCATCGTCATCTCATCTGTGGTGGCCACAGCGGTCTCGCGTCATTTCTTAGGCGACCTTCCCGCCTTCGTGGTGCCCCCTTACAGTCTGATAAGCCCATATGAACTCCCCTTATACATGGTGGTTGGATTGGCCGCCGGCCTGGTGGGAGTGGCCTTCATTGTGATTCTATATGCCACTGAGGATTTCTTTGATTGGATTCCTTTGCCGGAGTATATTAAGGCGGCTCTGGGCGGGGCGGTGGTCGGGGCTATCGGCATCTGGTTTCCGCAAGCCTTTGGAGTGGGCTACGAAACTATCAATCCTGCCCTGACCGGCTCTATCTCAGTGGGTCTGCTCCTGATCCTGCTCTTTGCCAAGATGATGGCTACTACGGTTACCATCGGCTCAGGGGGCTCTGGCGGTATATTTGCTCCGTCTCTCTTTATGGGGGCCATGATCGGTGGACTGTTGGGGACCTTTATTCACCAATTCCTGCCGGACATGACTGCGAGTTCCGGGGCTTACGCCCTGGTGGCTATGGGGGCTGTCGTGGCGGCGGCGACTCGTGCACCGATTACCTCGATCATCATTGTCTTCGAGCTGACAGATGACTACACAATTATCCCTCCCCTCATGGCAGCCTGTGTGGTCAGCACGGTTTTGGCAGACCTGTTGAAACAGGATACGATCTATACGCTAAAGCTCCGGCGCAAGGGCGTGGACATCTTTCGAGAAGAGGACCCAAATGTACTCAGGACCCTCCACGTTCGAGATACTATGGACCAAAGACCGGAGGTAATGCCTGCCCCGACCACCTTTAGGGATGTCCTGGACATCGTCCTCCGTAGCCCTCACAATGCCTTTTTCGTGGTTGACAAAAATCAACAGCTCATGGGGGCGGTTTCGCTTTCCAGGCTCCGCATGTCCGTTTTACAGCGTCCGGAATTGCAGGAGACGGTGACTGCAGGCGACCTCATCACCAGCGACCTGCCTGCCGTGACCGGGGATGAGACCCTTGATGTCGCGGCCCAAATTATGAGCGCCAAGGGGGTGGACGAGATCCCTGTTGTGGATCGCTCTGATCCTAACAGGCTTTTAGGATCTCTCAGCGAACAAGATGTGATCAAGGCTTACAATCGCGAGATGTCCCGCAGGGACATGGCCGGTGCCGTTGCAAGCATGGCTGGCGCACTGGACAAGTTGCATGAGGTGAATATCGGCAACGATTATGTGCTGGCCGAGGTCTTGACACCCGGGAGATTTATTGGCAAGACCCTAAAGGGGCTGGACGTCCGTGTGCGCCATGGCATAGAAGTGGCCTTTATCCGTACACATGTTGAAGGGCGCGGTCCACAGATAATCGTCCCATCTTCCGACTATCTTGTCCATGAGGGAGATACCCTCGTGGTGGTTGGACAAAAGGAAAAAGTGCACGCACTGGAAGAGCTTTAGACAGGTCACGGGTTCAGAGGTTCAGGGTTCACCGAAAAAAAAGCCATGAAAAATTATATTATCGGAACAATTATTGTTTTTTTGATCTTGCTGTCCGGTTTTTTTATTTATCAGAAACTCTACCCAACACAATTACCTCCAAATCTTATTGCAGGTACAGGTAGAATTGATGGAGATATAATCGCTTTAAACACTAAATACACCGGACGCATCAAAACAGTCTTGATTGAAGAGGGGCAAAGCGTCCACAAGGGAAATACAATAGCAATTCTTCAAAGCGATGAGCTTGAAGCTAAGCTAGAAAGCATAGAAGAGGGCGTCCAATCCTCCCAAAAGGGCCTTGAGGCCTTACAAAAAGACTATGAGATCGCCAAGGTATCAATTCCTCTGGCAATTGAAAAAGCAAAAAAAGGCATTGATATTGCCATTGCCCAAAAAGAGCAGCTACTACGTTCAATCGATAATCTGAATCTGGTAATTACACAGGATAAAAGGGATTTTGCGCGCGCAAAAAGGCTTTCTGAAAAAGATCTCATAGCAAAACATGCATTTGAACTTTCCAGACTCAAACTTGACAATGACATCAACAATCTTGAATCCTTGCATCAAGGACTAAGCCAAAGTAATGACAAAATTAATGTCTCTGGAACTGATCTCAAAATCGCCCAAAACCAGTTGAAAAAGCTTGACGCGTTAAAGGCAACCATAGAGGCTGCCCGGAATCAAACCGCTTCGCTGGAGGCAAACAGGAGAGAAGTATCGGCAACGATAAAAGAGCTGACCATCGTATCTCCAATTGATGGTGTGGTGATTGAAAAGGTTGCGCAAACCGGCGAGGTCCTGGCTCCTGGAATGGTAGTGGCTACATTGATAGACCCTGACGAACTTTACCTGAAAATGTTTGTGGATACGCTTGAAAACGGCAAAATCAAATTAAGAGATAAGGCAGTTATCTTTTTGGATAGTTTCCCGGACATGCCGATTCAAGCAAGTGTGATACGGATTGGACAACGAGCAGAGTTTACTCCCAAAGAGGTGAGTGTCAAAAGCGATCGTATTCAAAGAATGTATGCAGTTCATTTGAAACCAATCACTCCTAATTCATACCTGAAACTGGGAATTCCGGCCATTGGAGTGATCAGTACGGACGGAAAAGGATTGCCGGAAAGCTCCGAAATCCTGGGAGATCTGTAAAACGCCAATCATGAATCGGCTTCAGGTACGAAAAGTCTCAGTTACCTATCGTAAAAAAACAGGGCTCAAACCAGTAAGTCTTGAAGCAACCGGAGGAGAAATCATCGGTCTTATCGGTGCTGACGGTGCCGGTAAGAGTTCTTTGATGCACGCAATTGCCGGGATCAAGAGTTTTGACGGGGAAATTGAATTTGACAATCATATCTACCGCTCGCCAAAAGAGGCTGAAAAGGTTAAGGGCAGTATTGGATTCATGCCGCAAGGTCTTGGTCTGATTTTATATGAACAATTAGGCGTGAATGAGCACCTGGATTTTTTTGCCGATATTCGCGGGATCAAACAGGATAGTGCCTTTAGGGCTTACAGGGAACGCTTGTTGCGTATGGCGGGGCTGTCTGATTTTACCGAGCGACAGGCAGGCAGATTGAGCGGCGGGATGATGCAGAAATTGGCACTTATTTGCACACTGCTGCATCGTCCTAAGCTATTGCTTCTGGATGAACCAACCACAGGAGTCGATCCACTCAGCCGCATGGAATTGTGGGATATTTTAAATGATATTATTACCAAAGAAAAGACACTTTGCATTGTCAGTACCGCCTATATGGCTGAAGCCACCCAAATGGATAGAGTGCTTTTGTTTGAAGACGGAGAGATTATTGACAAAGGCAAGGCCGGGGAATTGATCGAAAAGGTAAGGCCTTTCAGTTATGAATCTGCACCTGAGCCTTTTGAAAACAGCATCACTATTCACGGATATACTTACTCTCTTAAACCTCTAAAGCTTAAGCCAAAAGAACCAACCCTTGATGCAGTCTTTTTTATCAATTTCCTCAAAAAATATGGCCCTATCCCTGAGATTTCGATTGTCCATAAAGATAGAGATGAGGATGTGCCTGCCACTATTATGGAAGCCAAGGGGTTGACTAAACGATTTGGGAAATTTGTTGCAAACGATCACATCGATATGGAATTAAACAGAGGCGAAATACTGGGCTTACTGGGAGCCAATGGAGCTGGGAAAACCACTTTTATAAAGATGCTTCTGGGACTTTTGCCCATTGATGAGGGCGAACTCTTTTTGCTTGGGAAAAGGATTAAAAGTGCTAATGACAGGCAGATGCTCAAGGCAAAAATCGGGTATGTAAGTCAGCACTTTGCCCTCTACAAGGGAATGAGCGTAAGGGAGAATCTGCGCTATTTTGCAAATATGCATCGCATTGAACCTGAACGGACTTCAGGCTTAATTAAAGAATATGCCAATACCCTGGGTTTTTACAGTTACCTGGATGCATTGCCCACGGATTTACCCATGGGGATTAACCAACGTTTTTCAGTGGCTGCGGCTATTATGCATGAACCCGTGGTGCTCTTTTTAGATGAACCAACCAGCGGGGTGGATGTTGTAGCAAGAGCTACATTCTGGGAGATGCTGCAAAGACTGAAAGAGGAGTGGAATATCGCTATTTTGATTACCACCCACTATATGGGTGAGGCCGAATTTTGCGATAGCGTGGTGCTGTTAAGGGATGGTAAAAAAATAGCTGACGATACTGTAAAAAATCTGTATCAGATACACCCCGATGCACACAATTTTGAAGATATCTTTTTAGATTACTACAAAAAGGCATTCTAATGAGAATAGGGGTTATTAAGGCCTATTTCAAAAAAGAGCTTTTGGATATCTACCGCAGTAAACTCATTTTAATGGTCTATATTATGCCATCAATGATACTCATACTCTTTGGCTATGGCATCAAATTGGAAGTCACTCATACCCGGACACTCATTATTGATAATGATCAAAGCAAGGCATCATATGACCTCGTCAGCGCATTTGAACACTCTAAATATTTTAATTCCGAAGTAAAGAATCTCTCTGAAAACAAGGCGTTGAATTTAATTAAGCAGGATAAAAAAGATCTGATAATTATTATACCGGAATCATTTGAAAAGCATCTTCTCAAGGGATTGAAGACCTCAGTCGGAGTCTATATCGACGGCTCATTCCCATCGCGCGCAAAGACCACTGAAAATTATGTCAATGGAGTAATATATGATGCAATAATGAAAAGGTCCGGTTCCGAGGCGGAGAGCAGGGCCTTGATAACAATCAATGCGCGCAACCTCTTTAACCAGTCGCTGCGTGATGAGGATATGATTGTACCCGGGCTCATCGGCCTTGTACTACTCGTTGCACCTGCCATTTTATCAGCGCTTCTCATTGTCAAAGAAAAAGAAAAAGGCACTATTTTCAATTTTTATTCCTCGCCCGTTAAGAAGAGTGAATTTTTAGCTGCCAAGCTTTTGCCTGTATTAGTGCTTCACGGAATCAATATTTTTATTCTTTTTTTATGGGCCATATATCTATTTGAACTGCCATTTCGTGGAAGTTTCTTGCTCTATATCTTTTCTTCGTTTATATATATTATCATTAGTCTTTCTGTCGGTCTGCTTGTATCAATTATTACTTCATCCCAGATTGTAGCCCTTGTATTAACATTGATTATTACCATAATCCCCGGCTTTCTTTACTCCGGTATGCTTATGCCCATCAGCTCAATGGAAGGAGAATCAGTCATTGAAGCCCATATCTATCCAGTAATGTATTATACGCATATTCTTTATGATGTCTTTTTGGTTGGAGATGGTTTGAGCGCCAGTAAAAATTTGCTTTATCTTCTTATTTTGGTGGGATATGCAACCATATTGCTTAGTATCGGGGCACTTTTACTGAAAAAGAGGGTTGCATGAGGGCCTTTTTGGCAATTATCCGTAAAGAGCTGTTAGAATTTCTGCGATCTTACGGACTGTTGATTGTAGTGCTCTATTCCTTTACCTTTGATGTCTATATTGCTGGTAAAGGAATAAATCTGGATGCCAGAAATGTCAGCGTAGGGGTAATAGATTATTCACCAGGCTTTATAAGCAATAAAATACTATTGCATCTGCACTATCCACAATTTCAAGAACCTGTCTTTTTTGCATCGCAGGAAAAATTAAATCTCGCAATACGCAATAAAGAAATTATGGTTGGT
>DFBQ01000093.1 GCA_002367355.1 Deltaproteobacteria bacterium UBA3076
CTTCAAACCTGACCCTGCGGGGAACAGTGACTGTAAGAGGCCTGGGAGCATCAGGCTCTTGAGGAAAGTAGCGACGTTGAGATCTCATGTCTGCATCCATACTACACGTCACATAGTGAATTTTTTTCACAGAAATCTATTCTACCAGTGGCTACGGTCTCATTCTCATTACGGATGCTGAATATGGCTCTCCATGTCATTTGGTGCCTTTTCAAGTTCACGGTTATTGATATCTGTTCCTTTGGCTGGATAAGGCCTCGGAATTTGATTCGTTCTGCAGTAGTGGGAAAAAGCTGTTGGTTCAGGGCCTTAATGGCCAATGAACGGACTGCCGCCATTTGTATGATGCCCGGAAGTATTGCTTGATCTGGAAAGTGGCCCTGAAAGCAGGGAAAATCAGGCTGAAAGATAAACGTGCCATTCACTGATATGTCTTTACCGCTATCTACTGTGTATTCAGTTAAAGATTCCAACAAAGCCTTTTCTATGGAATCAGTATTGAGTTCTTTCATCATAAGTCAGATAAACCCTGAAATAGCTCCAGTGTCAGTTTAGAGCGCCTCCATGGCTCTTGCAACACCGCACCAACAAATCCTTCAGTTACATCTTTATTATAAAAATAGTCCACAGACCAAATCACAAAAGGGCCAAAGCAGGCTTCTTTTCTTTCCATATCCAAAGCAGGCTTTTTCTTACATATTCTGATAAAACCATGTGTGGAACAATTGACATCATCTGACATGGTCTCAAAAATGCGTGAGGTGGATTTGGCAAGATATTCCGGCAAACCACGGTCGCGCGCCGCCTTCACTGCAGCGACAACTCTGATATCACTTCCATTAGACTTTATGGTCTCCAGCAGCTTGATCCCTGTGGCATCAAGCAGGACCAAATGGAAATCAGGGCCGAGAGTCCTCACTGCCAGCAGACCGGTAAATCGTTCAATCCCCCATTGTTCCAGAGTAAGTTTCCAGACAGATTCTTCCACATATGGAAAATGCTGATCGTTATATTCAGGGATCTTGTTAATACTGCATCCTGAGATAAACTGAATTATTAATATCAACAGGATCCAACGCATCATGGTAACTACTCAAGTATTTAGGTTGAAGGTTGAAGGTTGAAGTATATCAATCATCTCGCAACGCTCGAATCAAACCATTCAAGACCTTCTCCGTTTCGACAATCTTTGGTTCAAGCAGAGATAAATCCTGGTTGCGCAAAAACCCTAAACGCTTCGACAAACTTAGCTGATAATGCAGTTCCTTCAATGGCCCGAAGGCTATATAGAGAAAACGAGGGTAATCTGCCTGACTGTCACGTGCGCAACCTTCAACGATGTTAGAAGGAACCGAAACCGCTGCCCGCCGCATTTGAGAAGTCAGACCATACAACTCTTCTCTCGGAAACCCTGCGGTCACCCGATAAACCAATACTGCTACCTCATCGGCCAGTTCAAATGCCCTAAGTTTTGTGTGATCGCGCATAATTTGTTCCTAAAAGCCTTCAGCCTTCAGCCTTCCACCTAAGTAGTTACGTTTCAGAATTATAGGTGTGACCCATAGCGCGGTCGGCCAGGCTGCACCGATCCCGACAAGCACTGTAGCTCCCAGTGTGTGGAGGGCTGGATGCTCTGCCAGGGTCAATACCCCAAAACCTGAAAGGGTGCTGACAGCGCACATGCTTACAGCAAAAAACGTGGTTTTGGAAAACGCCCTCTGAAAGGCGCATACTACAAAGATGCCGTAGTCCACGCTAATGCCTATTACCATGATCCCAATGAGTATGTGCATAAGGTTGATGTCTTTGTTGCACAGGTAATTGAATATGGCCATGGACGACAGGGCGGAAAGCACAGGGGCCAATGCTGCAAGCACAGGCATTGGCCTTCGAAAGAAAAACCACATCAGACATACTATGAGTGTGCCCGCGGCAATAGAAAGCCTGGTTACGTCATGGCGCACGAGTGTCTCAATATTAGAGCGCCATTTGGAATTGGAAAGGACCGCAACCCCGGGAATTTGTTCTTCCAGTTTTTTAAGCACAGGCCAAGTGTCGAGGGTATCCGGGGCAATTGTAGTTATCAGTATCTCATGCCCATTATTGTCCTGATTTTTTATGCTGTGCTCATCCGGCAGACGCAGCATGGAACATATCAATGGTGAAAGCGGCCCGGAAATAAGGACATTTGGATCGAGGATAACAGGCTTTGCAGACAACCATTCAAAAAAGGGTGAAAAGGCCCCGGAGATAAACCCCAGTTCTGTTCCAATTCGGTCAATTTCCTTTTCAGCGCTAACGCGCCGTTTTTCCCAAAAAACGTTCCAGTTTGATATGTTTTGTGCCTGCAGGCATGGTCCGGGAAGAATGGGGGAAATACTTCGTAAACCTGATATCAAATGACGCTGAAGTTTCTCATAGACTTGATCGTTTCTATCCAGGGCCTGTGACAGGGTCTTTCCTGAAGCCAGGATAAAGGCCTCGTCTCCAGCAGGTCCCCATGTAGCGCGAAAATGGGCCTCGTCTGCTTTTATCTTTGGAGTAACCATGTCCAGTGTCTGAAGGTTTCCGTTATAGTGCAACCTGGGCCATGCCAAAGCCCCGGCGGCAAGCAACAGCCCCCATAGTATAAGCTTTGATGTTGAATGCTGGAGGCAGGGCAGTTGCCTTTTTGAAATCTTGAGCTTTTGTATTGCCAGGGTAGGCACGAGTATCCAGGCCAATACCACTGCCAGAAAGACTCCGGTTATGGCCAGGGCCGCCATTTGCCTGTGAGATGGAACTTCAGAGAAGAGCAATACCACAAAGACCGTAAGAGTCGTGGCTGTGGACAAAATAACCGGGCGCTTAATACCCTTGAGGACGGCATCTTTACCGCCGGGATTTCTGGAGAGCGCAAGATAGATATGTATAGCAGAATCTACTGCAATACCCAGAAGTACGATCCCAAACCCGAGGGCAATAGCACTTACCCGATTGTAAAAGAGACCCAGAACGGCTACTGCCACAGGGGCAGCTATGAAGGGAACTCCTACCACCAATAACGCACGGGGATCCCGAAAAATCAGAAAAAAGAATATAAACAGGGTCAAAGTGGCCAAAGGCAGGAGCTTGCGCAGGTCTTTCCGGACTGTGCGGGCGTTTGCCAGGGTATGTGGAAGGGCGCCGATGATTCGTGCGCTTACTCCATGAACCAGGCCTTGCTTAAAGGCCTTTTGCACCTCATTCTGTACTTGTTCCGCAGCCTTGGAGTCTGTGAGCGGAAGTGCGCTTTCAGCCCAAATAAGACAACTTCTGCCGTCCTGACTGAAAAAAAATCCGTCTCGTATTTGGGCGGTGAATTCACCACGAAGGCTGGAAAGGCGTTTTATAAGAAGACGTGACAGCCCAAGCGGGTCCCGGCGTATCTGTTCCTTGAGGGGCAATCCAGCCGGGCTGTTTAACAGGGCAAAATCCTCTGCAAGGGACTGATTAAGTCCATCCGTAGTAAGTTGGGATTGTATCCGGCGCAGATCCTCTTCTGTCAGAAGGGCTGGCAGATGGGACCATAGTTGATCCAGAAGTCTCCATTCATAGCCTGAAGGAAGCTGATATAATACTTCCCTGAATACGGGATTTTCCGCAAGAGCTGATCCAACCTGTCTGGCAGAAATTTTGAGCGCTTGCTCAATTCCATTCTTTGAAACAGCCGTCTGGGAAGGATCTATTTCCAGGCTGATAAAGACACGATTTACCAGCCCCATACGTTGCAGGAGCTGAATATCCCCGCGTACTGCCGAATCCGGCAAGAGGTCCAGTGCATCCTCTCCAAGATATATCCCCCTGGCCGCAAACAATCCAAATGCGGCCAAAAAAAATGCAACGCCCCATTTCAGCCAGGCGGACTTGGTGTTCACGGGCTGCTACACCTGGTAAAAAGGGATTGGTCCAGGGGTTGGTTCAGGATAAAATCGCTAAACGAAATTACCGTATGGTCCCCGCCGGGTTCCTGTATTCTTACTGTAGTTGGCTGTAACGAATCAGGATTAAAGCTGACCTTTACACTGGAAATTGCCCTTGCTATCTTTGGGTCGTTTGCTGTAAGTACAAGGCAGGGGCCTTGTTCAAGCAATACCATACGGTATTGTTCTTGTAGAGTAGCATATGATCCGTTTACCCAGGTCCAGATCTGTTTAGATACCATTTGCATTACCGGATCTGTAGCCAGATTAAACCTCTGAGGTTCACTATTGCCACTGCATTTTAGCCCTCCGGCGCCATTAAGAATCAACACAGAGGCTATAGGGCTTGTGAATTCCCAGCGTAGTTTGTCCGGCTTTTCTAAGGCCATACGGCCTTGAAAGATAACCGGCCGGGCAAAGATAGCTAAATGACGTTCCTGTTTCAGTGTGCACGTTAAGGTCTTAACAGTGGCGGCCTTTGCCTCTACGTCGTAGATAAATGATGAAAGTTTGCCATTGCCTTCTGCAAGAACAGGAGGGACAATAAAAAGAAGGGGCAAAAGCATCAACATAAGTTTCAGCCTCATTCCTTTTCCTCCCACACCTTCAGTTCGCCGCAGGCTACAAGTCCATTTGGACCAATTACCCTGCCCTCCATAATAGTTACTGCCTGGAACTCAAAGGTCTTCTTGAGTCTTACCTGCAAAGTTTCTCCCGGACGTATCTTGTCCATCCAGGAAAAGTTGTCTATCCCTACGAGATAGCCAATGAATGGAGACCGATTTTCCTTTCTGGCGTCAAATCCGTTTATTGCAGCTATGGACTGGGCAATAAGTTCAATAAAGTACTCTGGGAGAAGGCCTCCCTGTGGATCCAGAAAGATCCCCTTTGTTGGGACTATGGCTTCTGCCAGTGTTGTATCCTCGTTCCTTTCAAGGAGCTGGTGAATAATGAGCATGGGCGGGCGATGAGGGACCAGGAGATGGGCAGGCAGGGGCAGGGAAACGCCGGCGCTGTTGGAGTTCGTGGAATCTTGAAGACCGCTCACATGTAAAGGCCCCCGTTTACTCCTACAACCTGCCCTGTAATGTAGCTTGCCTCATCGCTCAGCAGGAAATTTACCACCCCTGCCACCTCTTCAGGCCGTCCGATGCGGCCAAGGGGTATTGTGGGAAGCAATTTTTCCCTGGGCAGGTCCTGGATCATCTCCGTCTCAATAAGCCCCGGTGATACTACATTGACCAGTATGTTACGCTTGGCCACCTCCCTGGCAAGGGCCTTGGAGGCCCCTATGAGACCTGCCTTTGCCGCAGAGTAGTTAACCTGACCTGCCAGGCCTGTCTCCCCTGACACAGAGGCTATGGCAATAATCCGGCCGCGTCTCTTGGACAGCATGGCCTTTAACAGAATACGCGTCAGCAGAAAGAAACCGGTCAGGTGGACGTTGAGCACAGTATCCCAATCCTCCCGGCGCATCAGGGCCACCACTGTGTCACAGGTGATTCCGGCATTGTGGACTAAAGCAAAAGGCACTTCCTCATCCAGCAATGGAGTGAGGGCCTTATCCACAGCCGGTTCGTCAGCCACATCAAAGGGCAAGAGAGTACAGCGCTGTCCCTGGGTCTCTATGTCATTTTT
This sequence comes from Deltaproteobacteria bacterium UBA3076, assembly GCA_002367355.1. Taxonomy (GTDB): domain Bacteria; phylum Desulfobacterota; class Dissulfuribacteria; order Dissulfuribacterales; family UBA3076; genus UBA3076. Next base: position 5,580 of record DFBQ01000093.1, read on the forward strand.
TACAGATGCGGCCGCTTCGTGCGAGGAGCGATAATTGAGCCAGATATCATAGCCTGCGCCGGCCAGTCTTTTGGCAATGGCAGCTCCGATACCCCGGCTGCCGCCTGTAATCAATACTGTGCGTGGTTTTTCCATAATGCGTTCCTTATGCATAACATCGTAATCGTTCACAGGTTCAAAGGTTCAGGGTTCGAGAAAAAGATGTTCGACGTTCATCTTTTCAAAACTCTCCAAGTCGTTTATTGCTTCTGGCAAATCTGAGAAAATCTCCCATATTCTGCAAAAAACGTAGCCAACTATCAGGTGAGCGCCAGAACATAGCCGCATAACCTAAAAGGACCTTCGGGCGCATAAAATGGGTCTTGTAGAATTTCTGGAAAAGTTCCTCCATTTGCTCCTTTGTCATCCCTTTGGGAATGAACTGGAAATGCATGCAGTCCATCTTTTCCCAGTCTTCATCAAACTCTCCTAATTCATGGATGTTTTGATAAATGGGAGAGCCGGGGAATGGAGTAAACTTGGCCAGATTAAAATCGTCAATGGGGAGGGAGAATACATAGTCCATGCTTTTCTTGATGCTGTCTTCCGTCTCACCCGGCAACCCCATCATCAAAAGTCCTTTAGTACGGATCCCTGCCTGTTTGATCAAGCGTATTTTGTCTGCCAATAGTTGCAGGTTTACATGCTGCCGGTGTTGGGCCAAGAGATTCTCGTCACCGGTTTCAATTCCAAGGCTGATCATCCAACATCCCGCTGCCTTCATCTGTCGAAGCAGATCCAAATCAATATGTTCAGCCCGCACTGCACAGTTAAAACTCATTCCCAATGGGCTGTCTATCAGCATCTGTGTAAATTCATCAATCCTTTTGCGGTTGAAAGTAAATTGATCGTCATAGAAATTGATGTGCCGTATCCCGAAGCGTTCCTTCAGGTAGCGCAGGTGATGATACATATACTCGGCTGAGTTATAACGGAAACTGCGCCGGAATACCGACCGGTCACAATAGCTGCAGGCATAAGGACAACCACGGCTGGATATGCAACTGGTATTGGGAATCTTGGGATAATTGAATATGGGCAGCCTGTAGGCTTCGGGATACCCTTCCAGTTCCTCGTAGGCAGGAAACGGAAGGGTGTCGAGCACAACCCCTTTGTCCCGATAACCGGTGAAACAGGCATCTCCTCCGGCATCCCGGTATATTACACCCTGAATCAGGGCAGCCTCTTTTCCGCCACACTCCATCAGTTCGGCAAGGGTCTGCTCCCCTTCACCTACAACGACAAAATCAATAACAGGGAAGTCTTCCAGGACCCGTTCTTTCATGGCCGAAACATGGGGACCGCCCAATACCGCCTGGATGTTGGGCAGGATACCCTTGGCGATTTTTACGATGCGGACTGCGTCAAGAAAGCTCGATGTGGTGCAGCTCACGCCTATAAAGGCCGGTTGTTCTGTCAACAGATAATCACGGACAAAACGATCCGAGTCAGGCCGGACGTAGTAGTCGATAATGGCGGCATCATTTCCCTGTTTTTTGAGAAAGGCCGCTATGCTTGCCAGCCCCAAAGGAGGCATGATGTTTGCCATTCTGGAGATGTCCCTGCACGCAGCTTCTATCCGATAGCCAAGCGGATGGACCAGCAGAATGTTTTTTGCATTCAGAGTGGTCATTTTCTTTTAATGCCCTTGGAGCGCAATCCTTTAACTTAAATTGAGCGATTAGCTATTAGTTTAATGATTACAGGAAGTTTTGCTATTACAAACTTAGCTGTTAGCGGTCAATTTGCTGTTGTTTTCCAAATAGGCTACTAACACCTAAAAGCTAAATGCTAATAGCTGTTCATCACGGACTACCACACTAATCCGTGATGAACCATTTTTCAAAGCTAAACACTAATGGCTATCGGTCTGTCGCCCTGACAAGCAGGATGTTTTGCTATTACAAACTTTCACCCTCTTGAATGCAGCTTCGCTGCCC
>DFBQ01000063.1 GCA_002367355.1 Deltaproteobacteria bacterium UBA3076
CCTAATACAACTCTTTGCACTCTGACATTCAGAGCACTATTAGTAATAACTGAATAATGAGGCCAATCTATCGGCACAGCAAAAAATATCGATGAAAGGCCTGAGGGATAGGTTTATGCTTAGCCTATGATGCTGGCCGAGAAAGCGCTAAAATGCATACGATCATACGGCATCCAGTCGCCATTTGGGCCTTTTGGGTCTCATGTTCCGTCTCAATGCACCGAACGTTTACATGGTAAAGGAAAACTGTCACTCAAAAAAGAGGCGTCGGGAATTGCTGCTGCCTGAATATCTCCAGGTTGACTGGAAAAAAGCAAAAGGGATGCGGGACATTCTCACCCACCACTATGCCAATGTAAATGCTGAAGCGATCTTTTATATCTGCAAGGACAAAATACCCCAGCTTAATGAAACTATTAAGAAAATGATCGAGGAGCTGGCATAATGGCCCTACATCCTGACTTTCCCTGTTCACCCTACGGCATACTTGATCCTGATATCCGCCGGTTTCCCGCTGATGAAGCCTTACGTGAATCGAGCTATGAAAAACTGCTGTCTCCTCTCGTGCATGAACTGCGCGAAAAGGTTGCCAGGTGGAGGGATAATAACTACGAAGGCGCTGCCGATATGAGATGGACATCCCTCTGGGGAAAGGGAATAGTGATGCCCTCTTTTCCAAAGGCCTTAAAAATGGTATTCATGAGCTGATGCGTGGCAAGACCTTTGTTCCTTGGGTCTTCTACCCAGCAAAGTAGCTCAAAGTCAATTGACGAATCCCCAAACGCCCTTAGCCTCGCCCTTGGCTCAGGGTCTTTTGACACCATGGAATTGGACCCGGCTATTTCTACGAGAATATCCTCTACCTTTTCCAGGTCGCTCTCATAGGCTACACCCACGGGTATGCGTATCCTGAATCTGGGAACCGGGGCGCTTTCATTAATTATCTTGACATTTGCCAGTATGGAATTGGGGACGGTGATGAGCACATCATCTCTTGTCTTGATCCCTGTGGAACGGATGCCTATGTCCACCACTTCTCCCCTTTCCCCGGTATCAAGAATTATGTAATCCCCGATCTTAAAGGGTTTATCCACAAAAATACTGATCCCGCCAAAGAAATTGGCAAGGGTATCCTTTGCTGCCAGCGCGACGGCTATTCCCGCGATCCCTGCAGATGCAAACAGCGGCGTGAGGTTTACATTCCAGATTGCAAGCATCCACAGGATACCTATGATAACGGCTGCAACACGAAATATGTTCTTGAAGAGAAGAAAGATATCTCGTCCGGCATCACCTGTCTTGGCCGCTATCGGGAAGCTCTTGTCTGACAGCCAGTTTACTATCCTGATAGCCGCGATCCACCACACAAAGAGGATCAGACTCTTGGTAACCATTGGAAAGATGAAGTCCCAAGGCGGCCGCAGCTTTAGCAATATCAGCCCGTGAAGGATACCCATTAAGGCAACAGTCCAGAATACAGGACCATGGACAAATGATATCAGCTTGTCATCAAAACTGACCTTTGTAAGGCCTGCCAAGCGCTTTAAGATTTTGTCAATAAATATGTCAGCAGCCTTGGCCAGCACCAGGAAAATCAATACTGTGGCTAGGGCCTCAAGGCCAGGCACGTCACGAAGTATCTTGAAATAGTCTGAGAGGTGTAAAAGATCCATATTGACATCAAATAGGTGCTATATTATATAAGACCTTTGTCTTTAGGAAAACAATAATAATTAATATATTCAGAAATTCAGCATTCACCATTTATCGTACGCTGCAGATTGGGTTTTTCTGCGGAATCAGATATAGGAGGATAGATTGGCCAATCACAAGTCTGCCATTAAGAGGGCACGTCAGAATAAAAAGCGTCAATTGCGCAATAACTCCAAAAAAACAAGAATAAAAAGCGTTGTAAAGGCACTTGAGGCCACCATCGCAGAAAAATCACCTGCAGAGGTCCAGGAGCATATGCGGTTGGCTCAAAAGGCCATTGCCAAGACGGCGGCCAAGGGTATTATTCACAAGCGTACAGCTTCACGGAATATTTCCAGGCTAAGCAAAAAAGTTCAGGTGCTGATAAAAGCTCAGGCAGCGGGTTAGAAGACACCTGTAATCCTGTGATAGATTATCTCAGCCACGTCGCGGCTGAGTTTTTGCATGGCCTCGTCCTTGAGGCCCTCGGTCTGCATTATATCCTTTCCCACAAGAAAACTTTCTTCTCTCACAATATTACCGGTCTGCCATATGACCTTGCCGCCTTCGTGGCGCACCAGATGCACAGAGCACTCGGCTGTGATGCGTCGTTCAACAGCCCGGTCGTATCTAATATAGGAAAGACCGCTGGTGCTTGTGCTTACAATCTCTCCCTCAAGGATCACATCGGCTTTATCCTTTGTGACAAGCTTCAGTCCTCTGCCCCTTAAAAATTCATGTCTGAGTTTTTCGGTTATCCAGACCCCAAGGAGAAGTTCGTTGCTGCGGTTGGCCCATGGCGCCACATATACGGTTTTTATCCAGGGAGGCAATGACTCTATACGTTCGGCACAGTGGTATCCACAACCCGATAACGAGCTCCAGAGAATACAGAAGGCAAAAACAGCGAGGATAAAACGCCCCTGGTGACGTGCACAGAAAACAATTTGTAAAAATTTAATCATCTGATAGACCTTAATTCTTCACCACAATGTTAATCAGTCTTCCAGGCACATATATGATTTTATGTACAGCCTTCCTTTCTGTGTATCGCTTTACCTTCGGATCATCCAAGACCATAGATTCTATAATTTCCTTATCTGTATTCTGAGCCACCTCGACCTGGCTGCGAAGCTTACCATTTACCTGTACCACGATATTTACAGTATCAGCCCGTGCGATATCAAGATCTGCAACAGGCCATGGTTCAAGACTTATGGTCTTTTGATGGCCAAGAAGCTGCCACAGTTCGTCTGTTATATGGGGCACTATTGGAAAGAGCAAGATCAACACTGCTTCCATGGCCTCTCGCAGTACTGCCCAATCCCCCTGCTGATCCATCTCAGAGGTTCCATACCGGTTGAGGCAGGACATTACCTCATTGATCAACTCCATGACCGCGCTGATGGCCGTATTGAAATGAAAGCGCTGTTCAATGTCTTCGGTGACTTTCAGAATCGTCTGGTGTATTTTTTGTCTGAGGGCCTTGGTGGCCTTTGTCCCCTGGATCAGGGTCTCCTTGTCAGTCCTCGCTGAGGTCAAACCATCAAGGTTTTCCGTGACCAGACGCCAGATTCGGTGCAGAAACCTGTGGGCACCCTCAACTCCTTGATCGCTCCATTCAAGATCCCTTTCCGGCGGGGAGGCGAAGAGGACGAAGAGACGAATCGTATCGACTCCGTAAGTATGGATCATCTCATCAGGGTCAACCACATTACCCTTGGATTTGGACATCTTTGCCCCGTCCTTGAGGACCATGCCTTGAGTCAGGAGATTTGTAAAAGGCTCATCTGCCGAGAGCCATCCCAGGTCCCGAAGGACCTTGGTAAAAAATCTTGCATACAGGAGATGCAGTATGGCGTGTTCAATTCCACCGATATACTGATTTACAGGGAGCCATGCATCCACCCTCTTCCGATCCAGAGGGGCCGAGGTCTCATCAGGGCATGCATATCTCGCAAAATACCAGGATGACTCCACAAAGGTATCCATTGTGTCGGTTTCCCGCCGTGCAGGTCCACCGCACTTGGGGCAGGTTGTAGACCAGAAGCTCTCAAGGTGGGGAAGGGGAGACCGGCCCTGCTTGTCCAACCGGGCATCCAGGGGGAGGATCACAGGCAGATCTTGTTTCCTGACCGGTACGATCCCGCATGTATCACACTGGACCATGGGAATAGGCGTTCCCCAATAGCGCTGTCTGGATATGCCCCAGTCCCTCAGGCGATAGCTGATTTTTTGGTTCCCAAGGCCCCGGGTCTCCAGGTGTCTGATTATGGCCTCCTTGGCCTGTTCGTTCTCCATGCCATCAAAAAGACCGGAGTTCACAAGGGTGCCAGGGCCTTCCCATGCCTCTTTCATGGTCTCGGACTTCAGGTTTTCCCCCTCTGGTTGAATTACGACCTTTATGGGTAACTTGTATTCCTTGGCAAACTCAAAGTCCCTCTGGTCATGAGCAGGGACAGCCATCACCGCCCCTGTGCCATATTCCATTAACACGAAATTAGCAATGTAGATCGGAATACTTTCACCAGTTAGCGGATGCTTGACATAGGCCCTGGTGAAGACACCTTTTTTGGATTTGGTGATTTGGTGATTTGGTGATTGAGTGATTTGTCTTTCCCGTGAAGGTATTTTGCTCCAATGGTCTATAAAGGCCTTTACTTCTTCCTCCTGACTTGTACCCATACAGAGTTCCAGGGCCATAGGGTGTTCCGGTGACAGGCTCATGAAGGTCGCACCAAAAAGGGTATCCGGTCTGGTAGTAAATACCCTGATTTCGCCATCCTCTCCTGCCAGCGGGAATATAATCTCCGCCCCCACACTGCGACCTATCCAGTTGCGCTGCATTGTGAGGACCTTTTCCGGCCATCCGGTCAGCCTGTCGCATCCTTCCAGGAGTTCTTGAGTATAGTCAGTGATCTTAAAAAACCACCCATCCAGTTCTTTTTCCACTACCTCTGTATCACACCGCCAGCACTTGCCGTCCTCTACCTGCTCATTGGCAAGGACTGTCCGGCAACCTTCACACCAGTTGACTTTGGATTTCCGGCGATATACGAGTCCTGCTTCAAACATCTGGATAAAGAAGAGTTGTTCCCAGCGATAGTACTCCGGATCACATGTGGCAAACTCTCTTTCCCAATCATATGACAACCCCAGGCGTTTGAGTTGTTTGCGCATGTAGTCAATATTTTCATAAGTCCATGTGGCAGGATGGGTCCTGTGTTCAATAGCAGCATTCTCAGCAGGCATACCAAAGGCGTCCCACCCCATGGGATGAAGGACGTTGTAACCTTGCATGCGTTTGTACCGGGCCACTACGTCCCCTATGGTGTAATTCCTGACATGACCCATGTGTATCCGGCCTGAAGGATAGGGAAACATCTCCAGGACATAATAGCAGGGCCTGGAGCTATCCTCCCTGGCGGAAAAAAGGCCCTCTTTCGCCCAGTCGGCCTGATGCCTTTCTTCTATTATTTTGAAATCATATCGTGGTGTCATGATATCTGAAACTATGCCTTTTCCGCCCTTTCTCTATCTCTTAAGACTGCGTCCAGGATTCCGTTGACAAAGGCGCTTGATTCCCCGCCACAAAACCTTTTTGCAAGCTCAAGGGCCTCATTTATGGCTACTTTAGGGGGAATGTCAGGGCAGTAACATAACTCAAAGGCCCCTATGCGCAAAATATTTTTGTCTACACTGGCCATTCTGTCCAAACGCCAATGCTTGGCGTTTTTTTTCAGGATAGAATCGATCTCCGCCTTATGGGTAAGCACCCCTTGCAGCCGAGTCCGGCCGAATGCCAAAGCAGGATCATCTTCAGGGATAGCCTCTGAAGCCAGATCAGTGGCATATTCCATAATGACCTTGTCTATGTCTTCAATGGTATCCCAGTCACATTGGTAAAGGATCTGAAGGGCGATCTCTCGCCCTCTGTGGCGCACGGACAATTTAGGCATTTAGTCCTTTTAAGAGGTTTGCCATTTCTACAGCCGCAAGGGCAGCGTCCCAGCCTTTGTTCCCGGCCTTGGTGCCTGCCCGTTCAATGGCCTGCTCGATACTGTCCGTGGTAAGTACTCCAAAGGCAACAGGGCAATCTGCCTGCATTGCAACCTGTGCGATCCCCTTGGAAGTCTCGGCAGCCACATAGTCGAAGTGTGGCGTAGCCCCTCGGATGACGCAGCCCAGACATATTACAGCATCATAGCGACCGCTATTGGCCATACGCTTGGCAACAAGGGGAATTTCAAAGGCCCCGGGCACCCAGGCCACTTCAACATCATCTTCTATGCATCCATGCCTGACAAGTGCATCTAATGCACCTCCAAGCAGCTTACTGGAAATGAATTCGTTAAATCGCGCAATCACAATACCTAAACGCAATCCCTGGGCCTGCAGGTGACCTTCAAATGTCTTAGGCATGATATTCCCCTCTTATTTATAGACAATGTCGAATGGTGAATGCTGAATGCTGAATTGTGGAAGAAGATTTAAAAAACATATACCTTAATTCAACATTTAAAATTCAAAATTGTGTCTGAACGGCTTTTTCGTTCAGACACTAAATATGTAACAGATGTCCCATTTTCTCTTTCTTACACATTAAATAGTCCATATTCTCCTCATTGGGTGGGATTTCAATAGGGACTCTTTCTACCACTTCCATTCCATAACCCTCGAGCCCAACAATCTTTTTAGGATTATTTGTCATGAGTCTCATTTTTCTCACCCCAAGGTCCCGCAAGATCTGGGCACCAACACCATAGTCCCTGAGATCCGGCTTAAAACCCAGTTCACGGTTGGCCTCCACGGTATCTCTTCCCTGATCCTGCAGACAGTACGCCCGAAGTTTGTTCAAAAGGCCGATACCCCGGCCTTCCTGTCTCATATAGATAAGGACACCCCGGCCTTCTTCGGCTATCTGACTCATGGCCCTCTGTAACTGCGGACCGCAATCACATCTGAGGGAACCAAGCACATCCCCTGTCAGACACTCAGAGTGCACACGCACCAGAATTTCCTCATCTGCTCGGATTTCCTGATCCCCCAGCACCAGGGCAAGATGCTCATTAGGATCGATTATACTGCTGTAGACGATAAGCTTCCATTCGCCGCCAAACCTGGAGGGCAGCCTGGTCTCAACCTCCCGACTTACAAAACTCTCAGTGCGAAGACGATAGGCTATGAGGTCTGCAATTGTGACAATCTTGAGATTGTGTTTTTTAGAAAAGACTTCAAGGTCAGGCATCCGGGCCATGGTCCCATCGTCCTTCATGATCTCGCATATGACCCCGGAGGGCTTCAGGCCTGCCAGTCTTGCAAGATCCACTGACCCCTCAGTCTGACCTGCTCTCACCAGGACTCCTCCCTCCCTTGCCTTTAGCGGAAAGACATGGCCCGGCATGGCAATATTCTCAGGCCCGGATTCGTCTGCTATGGCAGTCAGGATAGTAGTTGCCCTGTCATGGGCAGAGATACCTGTTGTGACTCCATATTTAGCCTCTATGGATACCGTAAAGGCCGTGCCGTACCTCGACGTATTGCGGGAAGCCATCATGGGGAGCTTCAGCTTGTTTACCTGCTCTTCCGCAAGGGCGAGACAGATCAAGCCGCGACCATACCTGGCCATGAAATTGATGGCCTCAGGGGTCACGGTTTCTGCAGCCATAGTGAGATCACCCTCGTTTTCCCGGTCCTCGTCGTCGACAAGGATAAACATCTTTCCAGCCCGAATATCCTCAATAGCACTTTCTATGGTGGATAATGACATTGTTAAATAAACCTCGTTAAAAAATTTTCGTCTTTTGTTTTCTCAATTCAAAATTCAAAATTAAGAATTCAAAATTGTATCTGAACGGCCTTTCCGTTCAGATACTATATAAACCCATGCTGTGCCAGAAACTCCGTATCAATATTGGTCAGTTTCTCTGTTTTAATGTGTCCAGCCAAAAGTAATTTTTCAATATACTTCCCAATGAGATCTACCTCAATATTGATTTTATCTCCACTCTTTCTGAAACTGATAGTAGTGAGCTTGGCAGTATGCGGGATGACGGCCACGGAGAAACGGCCCTTACTACAACTGTTTACAGTAAGGCTGATGCCGTCAATTGCAACCGAACCTTTTTCAATAATGTACCGGTCAAGGCTCTCGGGGATAGCTATAGTAAATAAAGTAAACCGGCTTAGGTGCTCCTTTTCAATTACTTCTCCTATTCCATCCACATGACCGCTTACCAGATGTCCGCCAAGACGGTCTGAGAGCCTGAGTGCCCGCTCAAGATTAACACGGCTTCCAACCCTGAGCCCGGATAATGTGGTCCTTGAAAGGGTCTCTGGTGAAACTTCCGCACTGAACACGTCATGGGAGATAGTAACGGCGGTCAGGCAGACTCCGTTCACAGCAATACTCTCCCCCTCCTGTGGATCTTTAATAGGGAAAACAGGATGAATAGTAAAGACCAGGCCCTGACCTGCCTGACGAACATCCTTGAGGGTCCCAAGACCATGGATTATCCCTGTAAACATTTATGGTCAGCTCCAGAAGGAATCAATATTTGTGACCAGACCACAGACCAGCCAATTATCGCCCAGCTTGCGATGTTGCACCTTTGACAGCCTTGTTGCCCTTCCCACGTCCACGGCCCCTGAACCGCCTATTGCGGGCCGGGCATCCTTTCCGCCGATTACCATGGGAGCATAATAAAAAAAGGCCTCATCAACAAACGCCTGGTCCCAGAATGCCCCGTGGACCGTGGCCCCGCCTTCTACCAGAATGGACTGCGCCCCAAAATCGCCCAGCAGCCTGAGCACTTCCCTGATATCTACCCTGCCTTGCCCATCGGACGGCGTAAACCAGACCTTTGCACCGGATGCCTCCAGGGCCTGCCTGTGTTCATCCGTGGATTTACCGTCCACCCCGATTATCACAGTAGGCGCAGAGGACTTCAGTCGGCATATCCGGCTGGAAGGGTCAACGCTCAGTCCACTGTCCAGCACCACCCTGATGGGATCTTTAACAGTTTTTTTGCCCTTTCTGCAAGTAAGCTGTGGATCATCCGCCACTATGGTGCCTTTGCCGACCAGTATGGCGTCACTTATTTCCCTCAGGCGGTGCCCCGAGCTGCGGGCCTGCTGATTGGTAATCCACTTTGAGTGACCTGTGCGGGTTGCAATCCTGCCATCCAGGCTGCATGCCACCTTGGATCTGACCCAGGGCATACCGGTCAATATGTGTTTGGTAAAGGAGGCAATCAAAAGACGGCACTCATCTCTCAGACACCCTGTCTCGACTTCAATGCCCTTGTCCTGCAGAAACTCTGTTCCACCTCCAGCCACCTTCGGGTTTGGGTCAAGCGTCCCGATTACGACCCTTCTGATGCCTGCCTGCAGTATGGCATGTGTGCAGGGCGGTGTCCGGCCAATATGGTTGCAGGGCTCCAGGGTCACATACATATCAGCCCCTTTGGCCGCATCTCCAGCGGCCCTCAGGGCATGGACTTCAGCATGGGGTGTGCCGGCCTTCTGGTGCCAGCCTTCTCCCAGGATCATGCCTTGCCGGGCCACAACCGCGCCTACGGCAGGGTTTGGGGTGGTGTACCCAAGGCCCTTCTCACCAAGTCTGAGGGCCCTGCGCATAAACCTTTTATCTTCACCGGACCACATTTAAGAGTCTTTATTGCGGGAACTTTCGCTCAGCAATTCCTGCAGTTGATCCATGAACTCATTGAGGTCCTTAAATTGCTTGTATACGGAGGCAAAGCGCACGTAAGCCACATCGTCCCATGCCCTCAATTGAGACATAACACGTTCCCCTAAGAATTTGCTCTCCACCTCCCTTTCTTCTCTATCTTGAATTTCTTTCTCAAGATCGCTGACAAAGGCCTCCACTTCGTCCATGCTCACTGGCCTCTTTTCACAGGCCTTAATTATCCCTTCAATAATCTTATTTCGGTCAAATGATTCACGTCTTCCATCCTTTTTGACTACCATGGGATGAAATTCTTCAATCCTCTCATAGGTAGTAAAACGCTCATGACAAGACAGGCATTCCCGGCGTCGACGGATGGCCCTGCTGTCCTGGCTGGACCTGGAGTCAACAACTTTACTCTCTGAAGAACTGCAGAATGGACACTTCATTGGATTTTAACCGGTTGAGGGATTAGTTTCCCTGAATTCTATGAGATCTATTCCGGCCTCTGCCAACATATCACGGGACATGGGATCTGTATAGCCTTTTGCGTAATAGATGGTCCGAATGCCGGCATTTATCAGCATCTTAGTGCATATAACACAGGGCAGATTAGTGCAGTACAGAATCGAGTCGGCTACGGAAATCCCATGGTGTGCAGCTTGAATAATTACATTTTGTTCAGCATGGAGCCCTCTGCAGAGCTCATGCCTCTCACCCGAAGGGACCTTGAGTTTTTCCCTCAGGCAACCTATTTCAAGACAGTGTCTCAAGCCACTTGGCGCTCCGTTGTAACCTGTTGCCAGGATGCGACGATTTTTTACAAGAATTGCTCCTACCTTGCGACGCAGGCACGTGGACCTCTGTGCAACCAGGTGGGCGATGGACATGAAGTAGGCGTCCCAGGACGGTCTGGTATTTTTGATATCTTTTTCCATATTTCCTAATTTATCCCAGATTCAGCCAATATCATATCGTGCCAGACGTTCGGAATATAGAGGAAACCTCTCGCACAGGGACCGGATCTTCATTTTAATATCTTCGATCAACTTATCGTCTTCAGGTTGGTTCAAGAGTTCTGAGATGTAGTTACCCACTTCTTCCATCTCTTTTTCTTTGAGCCCTCTCGTAGTTACTGCAGGGGTCCCGATCCGGATACCGCTGGTAACACTCGGGGAACGGGTATCAAAGGGAATAGTATTTTTATTTACCGTAATACCAGCCCGCTCCAGCACATCCTCTGCCTTCGCCCCAGTGAGGCCCTTGTCTGAAAGATCCACAAGAATAAGGTGATTGTCCGTGCCCCCTGAGACCAGACGAAATCCTCGGTCCTGCAAGGTCTTTGCAAGGGTCTTTGCGTTTGAAACAATCTGCTGCTGGTATATTTTAAAATCGTCTCTCTGGGCCTCTTTAAAGGCTACGGCCTTTGCGGCGATTACGTGCATCAAAGGACCTCCTTGAATGCCAGGGAAGATCTGGCTGTTCAAGGATCGGGAATGCTTTTCCATAGCTAATATGATTCCGCCCCTGGGACCTCTCATCGTCTTGTGGGTCGTGGAGGTAATAAAGTCTGCAAATGGGACTGGGGACGGATGAACACCTGATACCACAAGTCCGGCTATATGGGCCATGTCTACCATGAGATAGGCCCCAACTTCGTCGGCTATCCTTCTGAAGGACGCAAAATCCAGGATGCGGGGATAAGCGCTTGCTCCGGCAATAATGAGCTTAGGCTGGTGTTTTCCGGCAATTTCTGCAACCCGGTCATAATCTATGACCTCGGTCTCCCTGCTTACGCCGTAGTGAGCTATCTTAAAAAACCGTCCTGAAAAGCTCGTTGGTAAACCATGGGAGAGATGTCCTCCGTGTGCCAAATCCATTGACAGGATGGAGTC
>DFBQ01000006.1 GCA_002367355.1 Deltaproteobacteria bacterium UBA3076
TAACAGCTAATCGCTCAACTCAGGACTGAAGGACCTTAACAATGCTTATAGTTATCGACAACTACGACTCCTTTACTTACAACCTGGTCCAGGCCCTGGGAATGCTGGGGGCGGATATTAAGGTTGTAAGAAATGATAAGGCCACTGTAGAGGAGATAGTCTCCTGGACACCGGACCACCTCCTTGTCTCTCCCGGTCCTTGTACACCCAATGAGGCAGGCATATCAGTGGCTGCCATACGTCACTTTGCCGGAAAGATCCCGGTCCTGGGTGTGTGCCTCGGCCACCAGTCCATCGGGGTTGCATTTGGAGGCAAGATAGTCAGGGCGGGTAGGCTTATGCACGGCAAGACATCAATGATCAAACACGATGGAAAGGGCGTATATCGCGGTCTGCCGAATCCATTCGAGGCCATGAGGTATCATTCTCTCCTTGTAGATAAGGCAACCCTTCCGGACTGTCTCGCAGTTACGGCGTGGTCGGAGCAGGACGAGCTCATGGGCTTCAGGCACAGGGAGTTTCCGGTGGAGGGAGTACAATTTCACCCGGAATCCATCATGACTCCTGAGGGGATCAATCTTCTCAGGAATTTCCTGCAAACCAAAGCGTAGGATTAAGTGTACAGGATTAAAGGATTAGAGGCATAAGCGCTAAGTTGTTTTTTGTCCAGGGGGACTGAAAAAATGAACATCGAACATCGAACGTCCAACATCGAATGTTGAATGGGGAAAGATAAAGAAACAGAAATAGCCGTTGAATATTGGGTGGTTGTTTTTTCATTCGATGTTGGACGTTCATCTTTCAAGGCGCTATGGATATATTAAAAAAGGCCATTTCTGATGTTGTCAGCAGGAAAGATCTCAGCCAGGCTGAGATTTCGTCAGTTATGGAAATAATTATAGAGGGAGAGGCGACACCTGCCCAGATCGGCGCCCTCCTCACGGGCCTGAGGATGAAGGGCGAGACTGTAGATGAAATAGCCGGCGCGGCCGAGGTCATGAGGGAGAAGGCCGTGCGTATCCATGTGAATCTGTCCCTGGGAGAATCATTGGTTGACACCTGCGGGACCGGAGGCGACGGAGCACAGACCTTCAATGTGTCAACAACAGCCGCTTTTGTGGTTGCAGGGGCCGGTGTCAAGGTTGCAAAGCACGGCAACCGTTCCGTGTCCAGCAGGTCAGGGAGTGCGGATGTGCTTGAGGCCCTGGGTGTAAACCTGGCTCTATCACCGGAGGATGTGGCAAGGGCAGTGGAGACCGTAGGTATGGGTTTTATGTTCGCCCCTGCCCTTCATCCGGCCATGAAGTATGCCATAGGACCGAGACGGGAGATAGGCATCCGCACTATATTCAATGTCCTCGGACCCCTTACAAACCCTGCGTGGGCAAATGTGCAGCTACTTGGAGTCTATGACCCCGTGCTTACAAGGCCCCTTGCAGAGGTCCTCGGGCGACTCGGCAGTAAAAGGGCCTGGGTAGTACACGGAGAAGGAGGGCTGGACGAACTCAGCCTTCTGGGTAAGAGTGTTGTGGCCCAGTGGGACAAGAATGAAGTAAAGGAATTCGTGATCAGACCGGAAGATGCAGGGCTTAAGCCATGCAAAATCGAGGATCTGAAAGGCGGAGACGCAGAAGAAAACGCCCGGATACTAAAAGACATAATCTCAGGTGAAAAGGGACCTAAAAGGGACATGATACTTCTTAACGCCGGGGCAGCCATATTTCTTGCAGACAGGGCGAAATCTCTGAGAGAAGGAGTGGCCCTGGCTGCCGAGAGCATAGATTCAATGGAAGCCATGAAAAAACTTGAGGCTCTGAAAGCCTTCAGTATGAGATAACACAATGAGCATCCTGGACACAATAATCGCCCACAAGAGGGCGGAATTAAAAGAAAAGCATCGAAAAGGGCTTATCCCTCCAGAGCATGAAGTTTCTTCTCCGAGGGGATTTCGAGAGGCCCTGGTTTCCGATCCGGGGGTCTCGATAATCGCAGAGGTCAAGAAGGCATCTCCTTCAAAAGGGCTCCTGTGCCCAAAATTCGACCCTGTAAGCATTGCGGAAGATTACCTGGCAGGAGGGGCAAGGGCTGTATCAGTCTTGACCGACGAGAAGTTCTTTCAAGGGAAGCTGGAGTTTCTTCCTCAAATACGAAAGGAGATTGACCTTCCACTCCTCAGAAAAGATTTTATCATAGACCATCTTCAGGTTGAAGAGGCTAGGCTCTGGGGGGCGGATGCAGTACTCCTTATTGTAGCCGTCCTTGATGACAGCATGCTTTCAGAGCTCATGGCCCACACAAGAGAAAAAGGAATTGATACTCTGGTGGAAGTCCATAACGAACACGATATGGAAAGGGCGCTTGCTGCAAACGCTGATCTTATCGGGGTGAATAATCGTAATCTTGAGGACTTTAGCGTATCTCTTGAAACTACTTTCCGGATAAGAAAGGCCCTGCCCCAGGAAATACCCCTGGTAAGTGAAAGCGGGATCTCAACCCCTGATGATATAAAGAGGCTCCTTGACGCAGGGATTACTGCAGCACTCATAGGAGAGGCCCTGGTAAAGGCCGAAGATCGCATCACTTCTCTTGCCGCCCTCGTTGAAGCAGGAAGGGTGTAGGAATTTGGTGATTTAGTGATTTTGGTGATTTATGATAAAAATAAATACTGTAAAAATAAAAGTCTGCGGGCTTACTGATCCATCAGAGGCGAAAGCAGTGGCAGAGGCAGGAGCCGACGCCATAGGACTGGTCTTTGCCAAGAGTCCAAGGAAGATAGATCCGGACAGGGCCAGAGAGATTGTTCAAAATCTGCCGCCAATGGTCCAGACAGTCGGGGTCTTTGTCAATGAGTCTTCTGAAAAAATAAGGCAGATAACAGACTATTGCGGCCTGGACCTGGTGCAATTGCATGGTGAGGAAACCCCGGAGACCTGCAAAGACCTTGCCCCCAGGGCCATAAAGGCATGGCGAATAAGGACAAAGGCCGATATTCAGGATCTTTTGCCATATCAGGAAGTTGTGAAAGCCTTCCTGCTTGATGCGTGGTCCCCGAGTGCCCATGGCGGAACAGGCGAGACCTTTGACTGGTCCATAGCGATTGAGGCAAAAAAAGTCCTCTCAAGGCCTATTATTCTCGCAGGTGGCCTGAAACCGGAAAATGTTGCCCAGGCAGTAAAACAGGTCCGGCCCTGGGGAGTGGATGTAAGCTCGGGTGTAGAGAATGCCCCTGGGAAAAAAAATATAGACCTGGTAGCTGATTTCATACGCAGGGCCATGGTGGCTTAGAATCATTCAGTCATCATCACGGGAAGTTAAAACGTTAAAACAACGAATATCGAATATCGAACAAGGAACCGCAGAATGTCGAAGTAAGGGCCGGGTAAAAAATAAAGCCATATAGCAAAATCTCCGCTAAGCCCTTCCCGCTGAGGGTAGGTAGGGATGGACTATTACAAAGGAAGGAATAGTGAATAAATCAACCAATCACCAAATCACCAAATCACCAAATCACTCAGGTCACTTTGGTCTCTACGGAGGCCGCTTTGTGCCGGAGACACTTATGCCCGCCATTACGGAGCTGGATTCCGCATACAGGGAGGCCAGACAGGATGCCGGCTTTAAAAAGGAACTCAATCAGATCCTCAAGCATTACGTGGGGCGCCCTACACCGCTTTACGAGGCAAAAGGTCTGCAAGAGGCCGTAGGCGGCGGCATAAGGGTATTTCTCAAGCGGGAAGATCTCGCCCACACAGGGGCGCATAAGATCAACAACACTATCGGCCAAGTGCTCCTGGCAAAACGCATGGGAAAGACAAGGATCATAGCGGAGACCGGCGCAGGACAGCACGGTGTGGCTACTGCAACCGCGGCTGCCCTGATGGGCCTGAAGTGTGAAGTTTACATGGGCCGCAAGGACATGGTGCGCCAGTCCATGAACGTCTTTCGCATGGAACTAACCGGAGCAAAGGTCATCCCTGTGCTCTCAGGGACACAGACCCTTAAGGACGCAATAAACGAGACAATACGGGACTGGGTCACTAATGTTGGGAATACATACTATGTCATAGGCTCTGTGGTGGGTCCCCATCCATATCCAATGATGGTTCGGAATTTTCAGTGCGTAATCGGAAGGGAGACGCGAAGGCAAATCAGACAGCTTGCCGGATGCCTGCCGGACGTGGTGATGGCCTGCGTTGGCGGCGGGAGTAACGCCATGGGGATCTTCTATCCATTCATTAAGGACCAGGGAATACGACTGATAGGAGTTGAGGCGGCAGGAAAAGGTGTTGAAACAGACTTTCACTCTGCCCCCCTGGCTGTTGGCAGCCCAGGTGTGCTTCACGGCGCCATGAGCTATCTATTGCAGGACCGCTGGGGTCAGATAAAAGGTGCTCACTCGCTGGCCCCGGGGCTTGACTATCCGGGTGTGGGACCGGAGCACAGCGTCTTTAAGGACTCAGGCAGGGTCGAATATGTAGCAGTTGATGATGAACAGGCCCTTGAGGCATTCAGGCTGCTGTCAGAGACGGATGGAATCATACCTGCCCTGGAAAGCGCCCATGCCGTTGCATACCTGAAGGAGCTTGCCCCTTCTCTTCCCAAGGGGAGCATTGTGGTGATCAACCTCTCCGGAAGGGGAGACAAAGACGTTGCAACAGTTGCGGAATTGATCAAGGAGAGGGCAGACAAATGAACAGAATAGATCGCATGTTCTCACAGCTCAAAAAAAGGAAAGAAGCAGCGCTCATCCCGTTCATAACCACCGGAGACCCGGACATTGCCACCACGGAGGCCCTAATATTGGAGATGGACCGACAGGGGGCGGACCTTATAGAACTTGGTCTCCCTTTCTCTGATCCCATAGCAGACGGCCCGACTATCCAGGCTTCAAGCCAGAGGGCCCTTCGCCACAACATAAACGCAAAGGACCTACTTGGGCTGGTTAAGAAAGTCCGGAAAAAGACAGATATACCATTGGTCCTTATGGGCTACTACAACCCCTTACTCCAATATGGCCTTTCTGCTTTCGCAAAAGACGCGGCGACCTCCGGTCTTGACGGTACCATAGTCCCTGACCTGCCCCTGGAGGAGGCCAAAGACTGGATGGCAGCCGCAAAACCCCAAGGGCTTGCCAACATCCTGCTTGTGGCCCCGAACACCCCGGCAGATCGAGTCAAGAAGATTGCCAGGGCCACCCAGGGCTTCTTGTACTATGTTTCCATAACCGGTATTACCGGGGCAAGGACCGAACTCCCCACTGAACTGTCTCAGGGCCTTAACGGAATCAAACAGCTCACCAACAAACCGGTGGCAGTGGGCTTCGGGATCTCCAAACCTGCCCAGGTATCCATGCTCTCCGCTGTAACAGACGGGATTATTGTTGGAAGTGCCATAATTAAACTGATTGAGGCCCACACGATCAAACAGGGCAATGATCTTAAGGCCGGGCCCGACCTGGTCAAAAAGGTGGGAGAATTTATTGGGGAATTGAAAAAAGCTACAAAAACGGGTTATTGAGCCTATCCGGGACAGGTGCCTTAAGAAGAGGATCTTTTGACACTCACTTTTCATGCGCTTTGATGCTACATGCTGTCTCCTCGTAGCAGCGTGCACGACTTGTTCGGCGACTTTTTGGCCCAATATACCTTGGTCTAATTCAAGTGTGTAAGATAAGATTGTGTTAATATCGATTACACTGAAAAAAGTCTTTTTTGAGCCGTCGCCTCGAAATAGCTGTATAAGTTTCGTATGTGTAACTTATATATCACGAATATATTTATATTATAGCTTTAAATCGACTCCGATTTTTTTGCAGGGTAATCAAATATCTATTTTTTTGATGCTTTGAGTATTTCTATTTCTGTAAGCTTTCCATCTGCGGTAGTATCAATATTTACTCCTTCTGTGATTTCAATAACACCATCTGGATTTTGATCGTTTAGTTTTAGATACAAAGCATCTATTTCTTCATCATAATGTACTTTCACTTTCCTCTTCCTTTCTTTAATGGATAATTTGTGATTACTGTCACAATATCATTCTCAACTGCGAAAACAATCTTTATTGGATATTTAAATCCTGATACATTTCTGATTGATACGCTATCTGCAGCCTGACCTGTGAGATACAACCGCGACGACTACCCATTCGAAGTTCCTTTGGATTGATGCCTTTCTTCTCATATACCATTATTACACTTATTCAATCTAGCCTGCCCCATTAAACGGTCTTTGCTTTTATTTAACCGGGGTCAATGACGTCCCTCAATTCCCCCATGGGGGGGGGTATTTTGAAGTGGCCATCGGGGGAGGAGAACAGGAAGATAAGGAATCAGGTAAAGAAGCTAATTTCTATTTTCCTGATAATCATTTAGGCTCTTAAGGGATTCCAGACTGATCCTTGAAAAGGAAAATTGTGCTTCACTATAGACATCTGAAGGCATCATCTGTATTGTTTCCTGGGAAATACTACCCAGGAGAAATGATGATGAAAATTCAGAACAAAATCCAAAGCCTTCTGAATATAACGGCCATTATAGACAACGCCAAGTGCTTTCAATGGGTCCGCGAACTGCGCTGGCCGGACGGTGTTCATTGCCCGCACTGTAGTTCGGATATGATAGTCAAAAATGGTCGAGATAAGACACAATCAGAGCGCCAACAGTATTATTGTAAAAAGTGTAGTCGATACTTCGATGACCTGACAGGGACGATATTTGAGGGACATCATCAACCGTTACAAATCTGGATACTGTGCCTCTATTTCATGGGGCTT
>DFBQ01000223.1:0-142 GCA_002367355.1 Deltaproteobacteria bacterium UBA3076
GGCTTGCTATGTATGAAGGATGCCCTAATTATAGCTTTTTTATAGCTTCCGAGCAAGCGCCTACACATTACCAGATCAGCATAACGTGACGGCATTAATTCTGCATATCTATAAGAATTAGTGTAAGCGTTCACAGGGCACC
>DFBQ01000223.1:230-10104 GCA_002367355.1 Deltaproteobacteria bacterium UBA3076
TGTAATCCCGTGAACGGTTACGAATTAGTAAAGCTAATCTGAAGTCGACCTATTGCTCCGTTTCTGAACCCTACCTTCCAAACAGTAAAAAAAATTCTGTTTTTCCGGAATTTTAGAAAAAAAACGAAATTCCCTTGAGGAATTAGATTAGCTTAGCACAGGTCTCGTAAAGTTCGTAGTACATTTTTACAACATATGTTACGCATTTATAATTCACACCCATATTCTCTTTGCCAGTAGTACTGAAAGGGGAAATATAGAAATAATTACATAATATCAACTAATTATAAAGAGCCACATAATACGATTCTTAAGTCAATAACATTGCATAAAGGAGTATATGATGTGCAGGATACCCAATGTTGCCAGTCTTGGTTTAAGCCAGTTCTTTCAACTTTCCTTCAATGTAAAATTGGCTCAGATGTTACCTTTCATATGCCTACGCATCCACCTCTATCTACTGGGTTTTTTATACTTCTCCTTAAAACGGACTGATAAAAAAAAGATGGCACTTTGCCTGAACCATGTCCTGAGGTTTAATCTCAAAAAATCCCCATCTTACAAAACCTTTCTAGGGATTTTTGATCATTACTTTGAAAAATTAATAATGGCCCACAGACCTTTATCGGAGATGATTGCTTTTTTGCGCCTGCGCCTACATATTAAAAACAAGGGGTATCTGGACAAGATCACAAAAACAGGCAAAGGGTGCATCCTTATTACCGGACATTTCGGGGCGGTAGAGTTCCTTCCACTGTCATTGGCCATGAACGGCTACAAAATCGCATTGATATGCCGATTCAAGACCAAAAAGCTAAAGGAAGAACTTATAAAAAGGGCAAGAGAGTTTGATGTCATATTGATAGATGCCAGTGAACCCAAAGTGATATTCAAGGCACTCGGTGCCATTAAGAGCGGGAGAATACTAATCACCGAATGCGACGAATTCTCAGAGTGGCGCCCGCACCCTGATAAGCAGGTCTCAGTCTTTGGCCACAAGATACCACAGGACAGGACACTGGAGTTTCTATACAACAGGGCCAAAGTACCCGCACTTATGGGACTCATGAGGCGTGAAAATGGGGGCTTTACATTATGTATTGATTCCCTTGCAGATGGTCGCAAAGATGTATCTTTGGCTGCCAGGGCATGGAACAAGCTTGAGGGCTATATACTCAGCTACCCCCAACAGTGGTATCAATGGAAAGATGCTGCAACAGCGCTGTCTGAACACATTATTCTGGACAACAAGAAAGATACCCAAGGAGTCCCATTAATACCTTCTGAAGGCCCTGTTCTATCCGCCAATTATTCGTAATCGTTCACAGGTTCAAGGTTCAATGGTTTAAAGGTTTTGTCCGATTCCCCTTGCTAAAACCTGTAATGCAGGCTCAGGGCCAATGAATGAATCCTCTGTTTATAATCCCCATTGGCCCTGAGGTGTTCGGGCAGGATAGGCACTATCTCGTTGTCTTTTTTGCGCTCCTCACAATATATGAAATTATAAGCAACTCCCAGGACGGTCTTATCCCCAAGTTTCCAGTCGATACCGGCCGTATATGCGTGGCGGTCCCCGTCAGGCACTTGGGGATCAAGGGTTGAATTCGGCACGGGGGCTTCATCGAAAGTGTATCCGGCCCTGAAGGTGTAACGGTCAGACATCCTGTATTTTACGCCGAACCTGTAGGCGAGTACGTCTTCCCACTTCTTGGGCTGAACAGACGAATATTGCCCGTTTACCGGATCCTTGAACTTGACCTTTAATTCATCATAGGTAGACCAGCCTGTCCAGGTAACATCAAACTCCAGGGTCCATTTGGTGTCCGGCTTAAAGGAGATTCCTGCGGTAAGAGAAGGGGGAAGGTCCAGGTCGCCTTTGCCCTTCGTGTCGGGGAAGGCGCTTTTAAAGGGGGCAGGTACCTCGAAGTCCGCGTCTCCGTCGTCAAAGCTCAATTTTATCTTACTCCGGTAAGACAGTCCCAACTGCCAGGAATCATTCACGTGGTACAGAAGGCCGAGATTGTAACCATAACCCCATGTATCGTCAGTGAGTCTCGATTCGCCATCAGGATAAGATGGAAATGGAAGTTTCTTTTTGAGTTCGAGATCGGCCCGCAAGACATTTAATCCTGCGGACACGGCCAGATTCCCTTTTTTGAAGGCCAAATTAGGATTCAGGTTAAATGTCTGTAAACTGGAGTAGGTACCAAGATAGCGTCCCTCCCAATTTCCCTCCCACACCGTGGAAAGCCCAAATGGAGAAAAGACTCCGAGTCCAAAATAGATTTGAGGTGATATCTGTTGGGTCAGATACGCATATGGGGGTATGTGGATTTTGGCGACGGTCGCCTCATCCTGGTTACCCGGGCCATTATATATCACCCTTGGGGCTATAAGTGTCGAACCGAGATAGGCCTGTCTGCCATCAAGCTGGACTATGCCTGCAGGATTGAAAAATACTGCGGATGGATCATCAGCTTGGGCTACAAAGGCATTCCCCTGGCCCATTGGTCCGGTTCCCTGATATAATATGGTAAAACCCGCACTATGGACATGGCTTGCTGAAGCAACTAAAAGAAGTGTTAGAAACTGGACGGTTACCAATTTTTTACACATTAAAGAGACTCCTTATGTATTACATACTGATAATTGAGGAATTTAAGGTGTTTATTGATTTTAATCGTAACTTCTCAATAAGTTGGGGTAGGTTACTTTTTGCGACTTTTCACTGGATTCCTGCCTTCGCGGGAATGATGTTTGGATGTAACTGCCCGTCATTCCCGCGAAGGCAGGAATCCAGACATCTTACCCTGAGTTATTGAGAAGTTACTTTTAATCCCTCAATTTAATGATAATTAAGCAGCAAAAAAACTGCAAACAATATAAGAGTGTCAAAAAATTGTCAGGAATTAATTGACACTATCTCAGGCCTTATGTAATTTTATAATTATTGAGTGATACCCTCAATGTCAGAATGGACAAAGTAAATATGCGAAATGAATCAATACTAGTAGTAGACGATGCCACGGAAATTCGATTCAGCATATCGGAAGTTTTGAGACGTGAGGGCTTTGCCGTAGACGTAGCTTGTGATGGGCAAGAAGCAATAGAAAAATTCGGCAAGAATTATTTTGATGTAGTGATCACTGACCTCGCCATGCCCAAAAAGAATGGAATGGATGTCCTGTGTTTTCTTAAAGAACATTCCCCAGAGACCATCTGTATAATAATTACCGGTTTTGGGACCATACAGGGGGCTGTGGAAGCCATGCGTCAGGGTGCCTTTGACTATCTTACAAAGCCTGTCAAGCTGGAAGAGGTCATTGTTGTAGTAGATAAGGCCCTTGAAGTAAGAGAACTCAAGAGGGAGAACCGGTCACTCAGGCAGGAACTGCGAGACATCCACGGTTTTGATCGTATAGTGGGCGCCAGCAAGGCCATGCAGGAGGTCTTTGAGCTGGTAGAAAAAGTTGCCAAAGCGGACAGCACGGTCCTGATTACCGGCGAATCAGGTACAGGCAAAGAACTTATCGCCCATGCACTACATTACAACAGTGAACGTAAGGACAGGCCATTTATCCCTGTGAATTGTGCTGCCATACCCGGGGGACTCCTGGAAAGCGAACTCTTTGGCCATGAAAAAGGGGCCTTTACCCATGCAATAAACACCAGGATAGGCCGGTTTGAGCTTGCCAATAAGGGTACAATCTTTTTAGATGAGATCGGAGAGATGAGCCCGGTCCTCCAGGTCAAGCTCCTGCGTTTCCTGCAGGAACGTCAGTTTGAAAGGGTTGGCGGAGTCAAGACCATCCATGTCGATGTCAGGATTATAGCAGCCACAAATATTGATCTTGAAGAGGCTTTTCGTAAAGGTAGTTTCAGAGATGATTTATACTATCGTCTGAACGTGATCCCTATACACATACCTCCATTGAAGGAACGTCCTGAGGATATTCCCTTATTAATTCAGCATTTCCTGCTGAAATTCTGTTCTGGTGAGAGGACATGCATAGAAGGTATAGAAAAGGACGCCATTAAATGCCTGGTAAGCTACGACTGGCCCGGCAATGTGAGGGAACTTGAAAATATAATAGAGCGCATGGTGATACTTGCCAACGGCCCCATGATAACAGTTAGAGATATTCCAAACAGTATCCTGGAGTCGACCGGACAACTTCCAGTTGCTGATTCATCTATGGCTACCCTGCCGGAAGACGGGCTTTCTCTCAGCTCTGCCGTGGGACTCCTTGAAAAAACTTTAATTCTCCAGGCCCTGGACCGAACGGGATGGGTCAAGAACCAAGCTGCCAAGTTACTGAAGATGAACAGGACCACCCTGATAGAAAAGATGAAGAAACAGAATCTTATGATACCAAATTCCAAAGGCGCAAAACAAAATACAACCAAGCTGGTTCAATGAGACACTGATTCCGGGTGCAGGTCTTTTGGAAAGGACTCAATAAACATGATGAAAAACCGTATTCAGAAAATATTCATGGCCGGGCTGGGCTTGTTTCTTGCCCTGGCCCTTTGTCCTGTAAGTCTCGAAGCTGCTCAGCGTGAAGTCAAGATCGCAGTGCTTCCATTCGATATCAGTTCTGCAGGTCCATCTTCCTACGTTGGA
This sequence comes from Deltaproteobacteria bacterium UBA3076, assembly GCA_002367355.1. Taxonomy (GTDB): domain Bacteria; phylum Desulfobacterota; class Dissulfuribacteria; order Dissulfuribacterales; family UBA3076; genus UBA3076. Next base: position 4,855 of record DFBQ01000223.1, read on the forward strand.
CCTGCCACAGAAGAGGCCTTGAGCAGCAGGTTGGCCTCTGACAGCATCTCCGTTATGGATTCCCTTGAGATCCAGCGTATAACCGGCAAGAGACAGGGATTTATTTCCCCTATAGATGCAAGAGACATGGCCGGCAAGCTCGGAGTGGACTATGTCGTCACCGGCAAGATAATCACAGAAGGGGAGAACTTAACAATAAACATGGACTTGCTGCAGGCAGATTCCGAGTCTCCATTATTTTCTCTTGTCTTCTCTCCCGCGTCTCTTGACGAAGTGCCGCCCAGGATCGAAGGTTTTGCAACCCAGGCAGCAAACCACATCCTGAATGGTCCAAAATCCGTAACAGCAGAACCTGACGCCAAGGACGAGCAAAAGGCTCCTCTGGAATTGTCACAAAAGGAAACAGCCCAGGCTGAAGACCTAATAATAGCAAGGATGCATCCTGACTTACTGATCAGGCAATCCGACAAGGACTCCGGCAAACCAGACCGGATTTCTATGCCTTCAGACGAAGAATCATATACTCAGAAACTTCCGGTTATGCCGCCTGAACCCCTTTCGGTCCCTGCCTCAACCCTTCCTTATCCGCCACCCAAAACAGAAACTGTAGAGGAACAGGTTGCCGCCACCATCCCGCAGACATCAAGCACTGAACAACCCGTTCCAGCGGAACAGCCCATTCCAACTGATGGGCCTATTTGGCAGTGGTATTGAAATCCCCTGAGTAGACCAGGACGGTTTCCCCTTCAAGGAAGACGTCCCTGACTTCTTGGCCATCCAGATGGAAGTAGACAGTCAGTACCTCGCCACCTTGCGTCTTTACCTTGACCGGGCTCTCTGACAGGTCTTTGCAGGCGGAAAGTATGGCACTGGCCACTGCTCCGGTACCGCAGGCCAGGGTCTCATTCTCCACCCCCCGTTCATAGGTCCGGATCAGGATATTGTGTCTGTCGGATATTTGAACAAAGTCGGCATTAGTGCCTGCGGGCTGAAAACAGGGATCAAACCTTATAAGCCGTCCCCACTCGAATATCGGGATTGATTCCAGGTCCGGTATAAAATATACTGCATGTGGTACACCGGTGTTCAAGTAATGGAGAATGAGTGTCTTGCCTGGTATCTTTACGGGTACGTCCAGCTTGAGGTCCTTCGGTTGGGGGAGCTGAAGCTTTACAGTGGATCCCTTGACATCTGCGTGTATAATTCCTGCCTCTGTTTCAAAACTGAGTTTCCGCGGGGCAATGCCTGCGAGATGGGCAAATCGGGCTGCACAACGCCCGCCATTTCCGCACATCTCTGCCTTGCTGCCATCGGCATTGAAAAAATGCCATTTAAAATCCGCCCTGTGCGAATTCTCAATGAGTATGAGTCCGTCTGCTCCCACTCCAAACTTACGTCTGCATAGAAGTGCGGCCAGATCAGGCCCTTGGGAGTCCCTTATCTTGCCTTCACGGTTGTCTATCAGGATAAAATCATTTCCGCTCCCGTGCATTTTTTTAAACAAAAGGTGCTTCATAAATCACCAAATCACCAAACGGTTTCTCCCCGCAAAAGGCTTGCATAGGTCTCACGCTTTCTGATTACCTTGAAGTGATCGTCCTTTACCATGACTTCTGAGACCCTTGGCCTTGAGTTGTAGTTGGAAGACATGGTAAAACCGTAAGCCCCGGCGCCCATGACCGCGAGCAAACCGCCTTGATTAAGGTCCGGCATGGGCCGTTCCCTGGCGAGAAAGTCCCCTGTCTCACATATAGGCCCCACTACGTCTGATGGATGTAAATGCGTGTTGGTCTCTATTACAGGCAGAATTTCGTGGTATGCCTCGTAAAGACTGGGACGGGCAAGGTCATTCATGGCGGCATCAACGATATAAAACCGCTTTTTCTCAGTATCCTTGGTGTATAGTATCTTTGTTACCAAAATACCGGCGTTGCCGACAATGGACCTTCCGGGTTCTATAATCAGGCAGTGAGGAAGATCCTTGACCTCAGACAGGAGTGCCTTGGCGTAAGCGTCAGGCTCAGGTGGAATTTCGTCCCGGTATCTTATGCCAAGGCCGCCACCCGCATCGATGAACTTGAGCCTTATTCCAAAGCCCTCGAGCTCCTGCAGCAGGGACTTAATTTTCCCTATTGCATCCACAAAGGGCTCAACCCGGATTAGCTGAGAGCCTATGTGGCAGTCTATCCCCACTACATCAAGCTCATCTCTGTCTGATGCAACCTTATAAGCCTCCAGGGCCTGGGACATGGGCAGGCCGAACTTGTTTTTCTTAAGGCCAGTGGAAATATATGGATGGGTATTTGCATCCACATCAGGGTTTACCCTGAAAGAGACCCTGATACGGCATTTAAGGCGTCGCGCCTGCCTGGAGATGGCATCCAGCTCTTCCATGGACTCCACATTAAACATGAGGATATCCGCCTTTGCGGCCTCGCGGATCTCCTTTTCGGTCTTGCCGACACCGGAGTATACGATCCTGTCTGCTGGAATTCCCGCTTTGAGTGCACGGTAAAGCTCCCCTCCTGAGACAATGTCAGCGCCGGCCCCTAATTCCCCCAAGAGATTTAATACAGCCAGGTTGCTGTTTGCCTTGACAGCAAAACATATCAAGTGCGGATGCCTGGAAAAGGCCTTATCAAAGACATTGAAGTGACGGGTCAGGGTAGCTGAACTGTATAGATAGAAAGGGGTTTTTACCTTGCCGGCTATCTCCTTTACCGGTACGTCCTCGCAGTATAATTCTCTGTCTTTATAATTGAAGTAATTCATTGTTTATAAGGTTTTTCTTTGACAACCTCCACCTCTGCAATATCAGACAAAGGGCTTTCGTTCGGCGGATCTGCCTTGTCCACTGCAGTTACCCAATAAGAATATAGTCCGCCGGGTAAAACAGTCCGGTCCAGAAACCTGGATACAGGTAAAGGCCTGTTGTTCAGTTTGTCTATTAGTTCATCCGGTCCTTTTCTGTATACAATATAGCCTGAAATGTCAGACTCTGTTTCTTCCTGCCAGAAGAGTTCGACTCCATTGGCAGACCGGACAGCAACCAGTCCTACAGGTGCTGCCGGCGGGATAATATCTGTCGGCAGCACTGCGGTTTCATGCGTACAGAGTCCCTCAATCTCAGTGCCGTGATATGGTAGAACTGCCGCCACCCTGTATTGATAACAGGCCTTTTTCTTTGCCGAGAGATCAAGATAGCCTGTGGAATCCACTAAACCAGGGAGGGTCTTCCATTTATCCGTCCCTGTTCCGGCCCGGTAGATCCTGTATAAAAGTTCTTTGTCCACAGGCCTGCCATCCGTCCATTTTGAGGGTGCCTGCCAGAAGAGATAGATCCCGTCCTTGGTTAACTGAACCATGAATCCTGAAGGCGCAGATGGCAAAACGTGCCAGGCCAGAGAGACCTGATTTGACGTATCGCTGACATTCAGCCAGCCCTTTACAGTGCAAACCTTGTATATATAGTGCATGCCGGAGCGCACGGTTCGGTCTTCATAGACCATCTTTCTCGCTTTTTCCGGTTTTGCATCAAAGGGGACTTCAATAAGCTGCCCAAAAGGCGGCGGGCACCCCTCACAATACTCCTCAAGCGGTATCTCTGCCTTCAACAGCCTAAAGCCCTTGATCCTGACAAGGGGGCTGCCGTCTCTGTTTCTTACAGGAACACTCCATTTTAGCTCAATGCCTTCCGGGATAACCTCGTAGCTCAAGTCCTTGATAGCCTTTGGCCGGAGGGTACCGGGAGGGACAGGAGGTGCCTTGCGCCCACAGGACGCCAGTAAAATGCAAAAGGTAAAAATGATTAACCTTTTCCAAAAAATTATCTGGGCGATATTATTCATGCGTCATTTTTTTCTCCGCCCTTGCCAGGGCCTCGGCTACTCGCTCAGGTGCTGTGCCCCCAGGACAGCGCCTTGTTCCCACAGAGCCCTCTATTGACAGCACCTCAAATATATCCTCGTCTATAAGAGAAGAAAAGGCTTTTAGGTCTTCAAGACTCATATCCGTAAGCTCTTTGCCCTGGGAAATACACTGTGAAACCGCCTTGCCGACCACTGAATGGGCCTGCCTGAAAGGCATACCTTTTTTCACAAGGTAATCAGCAAGGTCAGTGGCAGTAAGAAAACCCTGTGTCACGATCCGGGAAATATGCTCTTTTCTTGGGACCAGCCTGGCCACCAGGGCAGCCATTATCTCCACTGAGGCGCATACCGTGTCAACTGCGTCAAAAAGTGCCTCTTTGTCTTCCTGGAGGTCCCTGTTGTAGGCAAGGGGGAGGCCTTTGATAACAGTAAGAAGAGACATCAGGTGGCCATAGACCCTGCCGGTCTTTCCGCGCACCAGTTCGGGCACATCGGGATTCTTTTTCTGGGGCATAATGCTTGAGCCGGTACAGAAGCTGTCAGGTAGATCCACAAAACTGAACTCTGCAGAGGTCCACAGAATCAGTTCTTCAGACAGCCTGCTCAAATGGGCCATTACAATGCTTGCCGTTGCCAGAAACTCGACAATAAAGTCCCGATCGCTTACAGCGTCCAGGCTGTTAGCAGTAATTCCGTGGAAGCCAAGTTCCTCAGCCACGTAATCCCTGTCTATTGGGAAGCCGGTTCCAGCCAGGGCCGCACTTCCAAGGGGACAAATATTGACCCTCTTTCTGCAGTCTTGGAGCCTATCCCTGTCGCGCCTGAACATTTCAAAATAGGCAAGCATGTGATGTGGCCAAAGAATAGGCTGTGCCCTCTGGAGATGGGTGTAGCCAGGGAGTATCAAGTCCCCGTGTGCCCTTGCCTGGTGCAGAAGCGCTTCCTGCAGCAATGAAAGGAGTCCATCCAGGCGATCGATTTCTTCTCTCAGGTAAAGTCTGGTGTCCGCAGCAACCTGATCATTACGGCTTCTGGCTGTGTGGAGCCTTTTCCCGGCCTCTCCGATGCGCTCAACCAGGGCCTGCTCGATGTTCATATGTACATCCTCAAGCTCGTGGCTCCAGACAAAGTCTCCGGACGCGATTTCTTCCTCTATCTCGCCAAGGCCCTTAATTATGGCATCTGCGTCTTTATCTGAGATAATCCCCTGTCTTGCCAGCATGCGGGCGTGGACCTTGCTGCCTGCTATGTCCTGGCGATACAGTCTGCGGTCATAGTGGACAGAGGCTGAAAACTCCTCCAGCATTTTTTCAGTGGCCTCCTGGAATCTGCCGCCCCAAGGTTTTTCCAAGGCCTTCTTATCCACATTCATAGTCTAATA
>DFBQ01000223.1:10150-11696 GCA_002367355.1 Deltaproteobacteria bacterium UBA3076
GTTCGATGTTCGATGTTTGTCTTTTGCCTCTTGTTCAGGGTAATTACTTGTTGTTGGTTAGGCAACCAAGATCTTTCAGAATAAGTATATGAATCTTAAAATTCTCACAAATCCCTCAATCCCTCAATTCACACTTTTCTATCCTTTTCTCATTCTCCTTATGATATGGTAATCTACTATATACTATATTATTTGCAGCCAGGTCCACAAACGGTTCTGTGATTTCGCCCATAAAAGCAATTGCCTGAGAGATACCAATGTATTACTGGATCGTCCTCTTTAAAAAAATAAGAAAATGTAGGCACGAAAACAGGGAGATTATCAGTGCGCTCATTTTGTTTTGCATTGCACTGACATTGCTGAACTCTGTCATGATATTCAAAGAGGGCCTTGATCCGTTTTCTTCCCTTTATTTTAGCTTTGTAACCGCAACGACTGTCGGTTACGGGGACATTTCACCAACAACAACGATCGGCAAAATTAGCTCAGTAATTTATATGCTTGTCTCTATCGGTGCCTTGGGTACTGCTATCGGGGTCATTACCACAAAAGCATTTGATTTTTTAACAAGAAAAAAGAAGGGATTGACAGTGATTAAAGACAAAGTGGATTTGATTATAATCGGTTATCCAAACGAGGCCAAGGTTTGTAAGATTGTTCAGGAATTTCGTCAAGATCCGCGTTTCAGGACGTCTGTAATCGTTGTTGTGACAAACCGTCTTGAGGAACGGCCGGCCTGGATGGCAGAGGAGATGGTCTTTTTCGTCAAGGGGTTGGGATCAAAAAAAGAAGTTCTTGAGCAAGCAAACGTCCGGTCCGTACGCCATGTTCTTGTGCTTGCCAATGATCCCTTTGATGAGGTGTCTGATGAATTTTCATCATCAGCTGTCATTATGAGCGAACGTCTGAATCCTGATGCATATACCATTGCTGAAAAGGTCCGGGAAGACAGCTACTTGTTTGAAATAGCAGAATGTGACCGTGTTGTTCCGGTTTCAAGGGCAGGAGAGCTTGTCCAGGAGCTTCAGGACCCTGGTGCAATCGAATTTGCTGAATGCATTTTCTCCAATCAGAGCAAAGGCAATCAGTACAATATTAAGCTGGACAAAGATATAAGTTGGGGAGAGGTTGTCTTAGACCTTCTTGATAAGGGCGCAACTGCTATTGGCTACAGGAATGCAGGCGAATCTGGATTCAATTTTATACCCAAAAAGGATGATGCGATAAAGTCTGGCGCAACTGTAAAATATATTGCAAAAGATCCATTGACATAAATCATGTTTCAGAGGCATTTGCGCTGTCCCGCTTTTTTATGCTCCCAGGCCAGGCCGACGATGCCTCTGGCAATACAGGAAACCGGAAATTTAGTGAATTCGGTGATTAGATCGCCTTGTTGCGGATCATTCGCAATAAACGGCATCCATTGAAAATAACTCTCACTTCGGAATCTTTTTGATTCCGTTTCAATGAAATATTTTTGGACACTCTAAAAACTACATAAAGTCGCATGGTTAAGAAGAGCGCAAGTAACTTCTCAATAAGTCCG
>DFBQ01000141.1:0-1240 GCA_002367355.1 Deltaproteobacteria bacterium UBA3076
ATTAAGAATTCAAAATTGTGTCTGAACGGCCTTTTCGTTCAGACACTATTTACGGATATAGCAGCCAGGCCGGCCGGGCCTTCTCAAAGTCTTTTAAGTCCTTGGCCCAGACAGACTGGATATCCATTGGGTCTGTTCCGGCATTCACGGCCTCTCTCACCCTCTTGTCTCCTATAATCAGATCCGCTGGAAGGCGCTTGAACTCGTATTCATAGGGAGGGTCTTTCCATGCAAAGTCCATTGGATGCATCCTTTTGACAGCGGCTAAAATGGCAAGAGTCGTAATATATGGCCGGTATTCAAGTCTATGCGTTACGTGGATCTGAAAGCCTCTGCACTGTTTTCCCGACCACTTGTGGAAAGTCGGCTCGAAAAACTGTTCTCTCAGGACAAAACCCGGCAGTTTCCACCTTTCCGCCTCTTTTCTCAGGGCTTCACTGTCAAGGAAAGGAGCGCCGAATATCTCAAAGGGCATGGTAGTACCCCTGCCCTCTGAGACATTTGTGCCTTCCCAGACGACCTGCCCCGGATATACCCCGGCTGTATCAAGGGTAGGCATGTTTGGAGAAGGCCATATCCAGAGGAGACCTGTTGCAGCAAAGTCCATATCTCGCCTCCAGCCCTGCATCTTCACAACATGGAACTCAAGATTTAGGCCCTGCTCTTCCATGAAAAATTTGGCTATCTCTCCAATGGTCATGCCGTGACGCATTGGAAGCGGGGCGAGCCCCACAAAGGATTGACAGTCCTGAGCCAGAAGATTGCCCTCTATCGACTCACCTCCCAAAGGATTGGGGCGATCCAGCACTGTTATACCCACACCTGCTTTGGCGCAGGCCTTCATGGCCAGGTAGAGAGTCCAGATGAATGTGTATACGCGGCAGCCTATGTCCTGAAGATCCACGATAAGAAGGTCTATCTCTGACAATTGCCCGGGAGAAGGCTCTCTGTCTTTTCCATAGAGACTGAAGACCGGGATATTGAGGGCCGGGTCAAATGCATCAGGAGACTCCTTCATATTGTCCTGCTTTTCAGCATAAAGGCCGTGCTGAGGGCAAAAAAGGCACTTCAGATGGCCTGGCAACCTGGAGAATATCAGGTCCTTGGAGTGTCTTAGGCGTGGGTCAACCGAGGCCTGGTTGCAGAGAAGGCCAAGCCTTCTCCCCCTGGCCCAAGACGGCGTATTTTCCAGAAAGGTCTCAAGACCTGTACGTATATTCGGCATCCTTCATCCTGTAGC
>DFBQ01000141.1:1363-1527 GCA_002367355.1 Deltaproteobacteria bacterium UBA3076
GCTTGATATGAAGGATGCCGTATATTCATTCACAAAATCACCAAATATTCAGTCACGGACCCACATTCTTTAATCTCTTGTAGACGTTCACGAAACGTTGAAATTAGAAAATAGAAATTGGAAATTTGGCCTTCATGCTTTCACGCGGCGCAAGCGCCTGCGCT
>DFBQ01000141.1:1582-9183 GCA_002367355.1 Deltaproteobacteria bacterium UBA3076
ACTCATTTCATTTCCCCCCGAATTTCCAGTTTCCAATTTCAAGTTTCAAGCCGTTAACGGCTACATAAGAAGCAGGTACCCGCTCCAAATGGTGGCAATGAAGGCTTTTCATAAGGGACCAGGCCTCTTCAAGTACCGCATCTGTCATAGTCAGTCTATGGAGGTTGTCAAGAGGTCCTTTCTGAATATACCTTAAGGACTTAAGTGTTCCCAAGCTTATTTTATGGGTTTTTTCCCCTGACTTCCGGCATTCGCTGCACATGAATCCCCCTGCATGGAGTTTGAAGACTACGTGATCGCCCATCGGCGGCTTTTTACAGAGGAAGCATTGATCAAAATCAGGGGCATAACCTGCCAGGGTCAGAAGCATGGTCTTGAAAAAGAGGGTGGTCTTTCTTGGGTGAAAGCCCTCATTGATGGAGTTAAGGTACCATCGAAGGAGTTTGAAAAGATCTTCTTGGGGATCATTTTCCTTAGTCCAGAGATTGACCAGTTCGCAGCATAAGCTGGCCATGATATAGCATTCGACTTTATGTCTTAGCTGTGGAAAATTATTCAGGATTTCGGTAGAGTCGATTCTGTTCAAACCTGTGGTGCGTGGCAGGGATAGAGACAGGTTGAGCATGGTAAAAGGCTCAAGTGCATTTACAAAGCGGCGTCGGCTCCTTTTTGCCCCCTTGGCAATGCCCCGCATTTTTCCTCTGGACATTGTGTAAAAGGTGATAAGCCGGTCGGATTCTCCCAGGTCCTGGCCTGAAATTACGAATGCAGGACTCTTGAGGATATCGGGCATGTTGTTCCGTTATGATTCCGCTGAAAAAACCCAATCTGCGGCGCACAATGAAGGTTAAAGGTTGAAGGTTGAAGGCTGAAGGTTGAATTAAGGTAAAAGTATATTATGTTGTTTAAACGTTCTTCCACAATTCACCATTCAGCATTCAAAATTCAACATTGTCTATAACAGGTCTTTCTTTCGATGAAGTAATCGTGGAAGACGTGAGGTTTTGATCTGTTTCGTGTTTTTCATCCGAGGGCCAAAAGAACCAAATTACCAGTATAAGCAATAAAAGAATGAGAATAAGCGCTGCTGCGGCACTGATTAAGTCTCGATTAAACAGAGAGACTTTATTTACATAATTAAATAACGGCTTATATGCCGGCTCAGTTGGCTTGTCAGGACTTTCATCAGCAGCACGGATCTCCTGGTAACGAAGGATGACGTCTTCCGGAACAAGACCTATGAATTCTGCATAGCTCTTTATGAAGCCTTTCACAAAGACCTCGGCAGGCAGCTCGTCCCAGCGCCCGGCCTCCATAGCCCTTAACCTGTAAATCGCAATCTTGGTGCCTTCTGCAACTTCCTCCAGGGAAATCCGGCGTAGTTCCCGTTCCCGCTTGAGGTATTCCCCTAAGGATTCTTTAAACATATTTTCTTTTTCGGAATGTTACAGAAAAAAATCAAAGAAGTATCTGGATAGTTGACTTTGAACGTAGTTCCCCGAGCCACTCTTCAAACCGGACATTTATTTGCTCGCGGTAGAGTTTTTTTCTGACTTCCTTTATTTGAGCCGAATCAAGATCAGTCTGTCCACTTTGTACTATTTCCTTTAACCTGAAGATTTGCCAACCCACCTGAGTATCAACTATGTCGCTAAAATCGCCTGGTTTAAGATTGACTACAGCCTGTTTGACAAAGGGTGCCATCTCTCTCAGGGTAAAAGCGCCCAAGTATCCACCGTCTTGGCCTGATGGGAGATCGGAATAGCGCCTTGCCACTTCTTTAAAATCTTTTTCTTCCCTTAGTGCATTGTAGGCTTCCTCGATCCGTCTCCTGGCCTCCTCCCTGGATTCAGGATCACCCTCTTCAAATTTCGCACATATGTGTTGCATTATATAGAGTGGGGCATTGGAGCTATTATTGAGAGGATGTTCTTTCAGATATTCATTAACCTGTTCATCAGTTACTACTATCTTTGCTCGCACCTGTGCATTTATAAGCTCTGCCCTCTCAATTTGTTGCTTTAGCTCCTTTTTGTATTCTTCGAGTGTATGGCCTTCGGATGCAAGTTTTTCTGAAAGCTGATCTCTGGTTATATGATTGTCTTCACATATCTGGTCCAAGGCCCTCTCGATTTCCTGTTCACCTACTTTTATACCCAGTTTATTGGCTTCTTCATGTGCAAGACGATCATCTATCAACTGTGGCAGGACTTGGGCAAGAATTTCCTGCTTTTTTGTCTCTATCTCTTCCTTGCTCATTTCTTCATTAGTGTATTTCTGGACCAGGGGTTGGGCCCAGCCTTCAAGCTCGGAAAGTGTGATCACATCTCCGTTTACTATGGCAACTATCCTGTCGACTATGACACCGTATGCCAGATGGGCCTCAAATGTCAGGACAGCCAACACAACGAACAAGGTACGGAAAAATATGCTATGTATAATCATATTTGCGGTCTCCGGTAAGTAATACCTAAGTTAAGCGATTAGCTGTTAGCCATTAGCGTTTAGCTTAACAAGCCGTTTTTATACAAAGTTTTTACCTAACAGCTAACAGCTAACGGCTGGCATCCGTCCATGTTAAAAAAGTGTAAACTGCAAAATGAAGGATGCCATCAAAATTACCCCTTTGTAGCCATTTTTACTAGTACTTGCAAGGTCTGTCTAATGCTTGCAAGGCTATCCCCATCTTCTTCAACAAATTCAGGAATAATAATCAGTCTGCCATCCGGCAATAGGCGCCACTGCCGGTTTTTTTGTACTGCCTCTATGAGTTTTTCAGGATAAGGTGGGCCTTCGGGCCCAAAACCAAAGACAATACGTTCTTTCTTATTGGAAAAACTCCTGTCAAGCCGTATCACGTTCAGCAGCCTCAGCGTGCGTTTTATCCCCATTACCTTAAGTAGAGCCGCAACTTCTTCCGGCATCGGGCCAAAGCGGTCTCTAAGTTCCAGTGAAAAATCCGCATCTTTTTCGTTGTCTTCCAGTCGTGCCATTCTCCGGTAAAGGAGCAGACGCTGTTCCACATCCGGGACATACTCTTCAGGGATAAACGCGGGTATGCCCATGTTTACTTCCGGGTCTATTTCGTCTTTTTGAGGGAGCCCCTTGAACTCGTCTATAGCCTTCTGCAATAATTCAAGGTAGAGTTCATATCCTACTTCTGCGATACTTCCTGACTGGGAGACTCCAAGTATGTTCCCGGCCCCGCGTATCTGAAGGTCCTGCATCGCAAGGCGGAATCCGCCTCCAGACACAGAAAGTTCCATAATGGCCTTGAGCCTTTTTATGGACTCTTTTCCCATCTCGGATATCAGGGGAATGAGAAGATAGGCATAGGCTTGTTCTCCGGCCCTTCCGACCCTGCCCCTGAGCTGGTACAAGTCGGCAAGTCCAAGCTTGTCAGCCCGGTTTATGATCGTGGTATTTGCCGACGGGATATCTATACCGGATTCTATGATGGTGGTGCACATAAGGCAGTCAATATCACCCCTTACAAACCGGATCATGATCTCCTCAAGTTCGTTGGGATTCATTTGTCCATGGATGACCTCTATCCTGGCATCAGGTGTTAAGCGCTGGATATGCTCTGCCAGCCTGTACAGGCCTTTTATCCGGTTATGAACAAAAAATACCTGACCGCCGCGGCTGATCTCCCGTTCTATAGCCTCTTTTATTAACGAGTCATCAAACTCGGCCATGAAGGTCTTGACAGGTATGCGGTCCCTGGGAGGCGTATTGATTGTTGAAAGATCACGGATTCCCAGAAGGGAGAGCTGAAGAGTCCTTGGGATTGGTGTTGCTGTAAGCGTAAGACAGTCAACAGTCTGCTTGAACCTTTTCAGCCTTTCCTTGTGCTTAACCCCGAAACGGTGTTCCTCATCTACGATCAGCAGTCCCAGGTCCTTGAATTTTACGTCCGGCTGCAGCAGGCGGTGTGTGCCTATAATGATATCAACCCGGCCCTGGCTGATCCCGGCAATGATCTCTTTCTGCTTTTGTCTGGACTTGAGCCTGCTGAGGGCTTCTACAGTAACAGGATATCTCTGAAACCGCTGCATGAATGTACGTTCGTGCTGTTCTGCCAGGAGAGTGGTAGGTACCAGTATGGCCACCTGTTTTCCGTCTTCAACAGCCTTGAATACGGCCCTCATGGCGACTTCTGTCTTGCCGTAGCCCACGTCACCGCATAGCAGCCGGTCCATGGGTCTTGGCTCCTGCATGTCAGAAAGGACCTCTTCTATTGAGGCAGCCTGGTCCCTGGTCTCTTCATAGGGGAATGAGGCTTCAAACTGCCGGAACATGGTATCAGGAGGTGAAAATGCAAAGCCCTTGCTCACCTTTCTTGAGGCATATAGGTCAACCAGTTCGTGGGCGATTTCATATATGTCCTTCTTGACCTTTTGTTTCGTGAGTTGCCAGCTTGAACTTCCCAGCCGGTCAAGCCGTAGAGCGCGACCTTCTATCCCGATATATTTATGGACCAGTCCCAGGCGGTCTACCGGCAGATAGAGTTTGTCACCACCGCGGTATTCGAGAAAAAGGAATTCCCCCGGAACTCCACCGGTCTCTATCCTGACAAGACCCTTATAGAGTCCTACACCATGGTCCCTGTGTACGATCGGTTGACCGGGCTTCAGATCCTCAAAGGTCAGATCACTTACGGTTGTTTTCTCTCTCCCCGGGCCCTTGGTCCTTCCGGCCCGTGCGCCTAACAGCTCTTCTTCCGTAAGGACTATGTAGGCCTCACCCGGAAGGGCGAATCCTGAAGAAAGTTGTCCGGTACAGATCTCAAGCCCGGGTTCTGCCGGGTCATTGGTCAAAGGTGCTGAGAGTATAGGAGGTCTGGCCTCATCACTGATAAGCTCATGATAGCTGAGGAGTTCTATCATCCTTTGGCCTTGCCGCCGGCCAGGCACTACCAGGACAATCCTTTCTCCCGCCTCAATCCAGTCTTTGAGCCGGTCAAGCACCGGTCCGATAAGATCAATTCCCCTCTTTGCGCTTCCGAGCATCAAGGTCAGGTCCGGCTTGCTCGATTTTATCTCCAGCTCTTGAACGTTTGAGGCCGGCAGGTTGAAGGAAGACTTTTTGGATTTGGTGATTGAAGAATTTGGTAACGATCTGTATACATTGATGTCCTGAAACAGCCAGCAGGTATGATCCCTCATCTGTTTTGAAAGCTGTTCCGGGTCAGAGAGTAGAGACTCCAGGGGAGAAAAAACTCTGTGCTCGTTAATGGCTGATTTGTAAGTCTGCTCAGCCCCTTTCCAGTAATTTTCCAGCGCCCTTTCAACCTCTTCGGGCCTGTCAATCAGTAGCGGAGTCTGTTGCGGAATATAGTCCAGGACAGAAGCGGGTTTTGGATAAAAAAGTGGTAGCAGCGCCTCATGCCCCTCCACAAACCTTCTGGCCTCCAGTTGTTGCAGGATTTCATGTACTCTCCTGGCAGGCAAATTATACTTAGCCGCCCGTTCAACCAGTTTTTCATGGATTGATTCAAGCGTGGACCGGGAAAATATGAGCTCATGGGCCGGGAGTATAACCAGTTCATTCAGATCTTCAGTCGACCGCTGCGTGAGCGGATCAAAAAAGCGCATTTCTTCCACAAAGTCGCCGAAAAAGTCCACTCGTACAGGAAAGGCTGTTAAAGGCGGAAAGATGTCGAGCAGGCTGCCCCTTATACTGAATTCCCCCCTGGACTGGACTATAGCGCAGTGTTCATAGCCTGAGTCAATAAGCCATTTGAGCAATTTTTCCCGGTCAACTTCCTCTCCGTTTTGGAGATACTCTACATGGTTTAAAAGGATTTCAGGAGGAACTGTGAGTTCCACAAGGGCCTGCGCCGGGGCAACTGCCACAGCAGGACCATCCTCAGTGGCCAGGCGGTAGAGTGTCGAAATCCTCTGAGATATTGTCTCGGTTGAGGGAAGCAACGGCACAAAAGGAAGCGAGTCATGGCAAGGATACAACAAAACAGGAAAATCCGAGAAAAAGGAAAGGTCTGATGCTACCTGTTCCGCCTCTTTTTGAAGGGGAGTGATCCAGAGTATGGGGTGATTGACAGACTTGAGGAGTCTTGCAATCAGCCAGGCCGAGGAAGTGCCCAGAAGACCGGTTAAGGTCAGGACACTTTCCGGTTTTGCAAGTGATTCTCTGAGTTTTAAAAGGGCTTGTTCAGTATTCATTCTGAATTTATTACTATCTTCAATAGCCGTCAGCCATATGATCAGTTGTTCCTCTTTGACATCCAGATAGAAAACATAAATGATTACACTGCAAAAAGGTAAATAGTCGCAAAAAGTAATCTACCCCAACTTATTGAGAAGTTACGCAAAAAGCCTGAAACATGATTCCGCTCAAAAAGCCCGAGATGCAAGGCGCTGAAATCTGCTCAAAGCTCAAAGACCTATCATAATCAACCCCTTTCAGCTTCCAGCTTCAGGCTTTCAGCTCTTATGCAACGCCGCAGATTGGGTTTTCTCAGCGGAATCATAAATGATTTTGAAGTAATTAAAAAGGAGAGAAACACTTATGTATGGCGAAACAGTTCGGATGCAAGCAAGAGAGGTTGTATAGAAATATCGAATTGCCGGGAGTTTTACTGTCTAAGAGCCTGTTTGACGGCCCTTGGGCTGGGGAACATAATTTTTTGAAAGGTGGCATCACAAAACCCACTGCCCGTTGTTGTTTAGTGGTTTTGTCTTTCCCTGCGCCGGCAGCGTCATATCCTTCTCTTAGATATTCGGTCAGCCTATCGTAAAATCTCTGCTCACGCATGGAGATTTGAAATTTTTGGGTATGCACCTGCCTCCGCATAAAAATCGGATTGCCTTATGCATCTGTAACTTCCTTTTTTGTACGCCGGAACATAACTCTGCCAAGGAGACCTCTATGATTTTACCAGTTGTAGCTTTGATAAAGGCTTCCACAGCCCAAGGAACCAGGAGGAAATACGATTAGTTGCTTAAGCCTTTAGTAAAGGTTAATTGATGTTACTACAGAAGATGGGAAAGGTTCGTCAAAATTCTGCAAAAGTTTCTAATAAGAAGCGCTATTTACCGCAAAGCTCGTATAACGCAAATAATATTCTTCTTATGCGAAAAGAAAATGAAAGCAGCCGGTCGTTTCCTTGCCTTTAACTACCTCTACATTTGCCAAGCCCAAATCGCCTAAATTACTACAATATCAGCTTGGGCCTCAGTCTTGGACGTTAGCGCAACATGCTGCTGCCCTTGTAATCTCTGTCGCTTTTCTGGAAGCTCCGCGAATCCCTTTGATTCCAATTTCTCCAGTAATTTCATGCAGGCATCTATCTTGTAACCACCAGAGGCCGTCATCCATCCCAGATGTTCGCATATGGTTGCAGCCACAGTTCAGTACGGCTCAACAGTGGAAATACCCCTACCGTTTCTTGTATTTCATCAAGTTCCTGCCTGCTGATCTCACGACCAGATTGTAATATTGATCCTTTCCTTCCTTTAAGCAAATCGTGGCGCCTCCTTACAAATAAGTCCGCAACAATCCATCGCTACACTATCAAAACATTATTTCATTGTCTATTACTTTTTTGCGATAAAAAAATTTTTTGCCCCGTCAGAAAC
>DFBQ01000212.1:0-1091 GCA_002367355.1 Deltaproteobacteria bacterium UBA3076
CATGTGTGCCACGAATCGACGAACGCAAATGTTTGATGGTGGGCCAAGCCCACCCTACAAAAATGCCAAATTATCAAAGGGCGAGGGAAGGCAATACTTATTTTTCACTGTGGTAACGTATCAACGGCGGCCGATTCTTTGCCTTGAAAAGTCGAGGTCTATGTTCCAAGAAGTTATTGGCATGGTCCGCGGTGCTCATCCCTTTTCCATCGAGGCGTGGGTATTATTGGCAGACCACATGCCGCCTTGGATGGACACAGGGAAAAAACCTCAGAAACAATTGGATTGAGCCAGAATCGTGTACCAGAAATTGTCGGAAATACCAATTTTGGTAATATCGACAATCTCCTCTCCCAGGGTCGCAGCATGGAATACATCGCCAGGCATTATAACATGGACCTTCCGCTTGTCTGGGCATTACGGCTGGAAGGAAAGACAGATCAGGAAAAATTCAAAGAACTTGGCTGGGGCCTGCGCACATGGGATCAATGGAATTTTAATGAATGTTGGGAAAAGGCAGATGTTACTTCTGCCGCGATTAGCTGTCCACACTCAATTTATAAATTCTAATTATGAGGTGCTTGTAAAAATGCAAAAATTGCACCTCGCTTCAAATCGAGCACGATAATTTCAGTAGGTTATATATGTCTTGATCATAGAAAAGTGCAAAAATTGCATTTTTGCAAGAGGCTCATATGTATGCTTGATTTAAGATAACAATTCATATATTTTTTATATCATCAGAAAAAAACTGGAATATTCAGATTGGCCTGAAAAAAATGAAGGGAGGTTTAATATGCCTTTGGTTGCGTCTAAAGAAAAAAATAGTACAGGTATTAAATCACGAACTCTAAGCAATATTCAAATGGAACTTATAAAATTGTATTCTACGAATTTGGAGTACGATGATTTAATGGAATTAAAAAAACTTTTGGTTAATCATTTCGCTCAAAAAGCGATTAATGAAGCTGATAGTATCTGGGATCAAAAGGAAATGTCGGCACATACTATGGAAGATTGGCTGTATGAAAACTAATCCAAGGTTTGTCATTGACACAAATATTTATATTTCTTGGCATCCTTCATATCAA
>DFBQ01000212.1:1238-8098 GCA_002367355.1 Deltaproteobacteria bacterium UBA3076
ACTACAAAATGAAGGATGCCTATTTCTTCTATTTTTTGGGGTGGCAAACCGAGAGAAGTGGTGGATCTGGGTCGTGATGAGAAAATACTTGTTTTCACTTCATTAGTGGATAAAGCAAAGGAATTGCGCCATGTGTAGAATCATCTTGTTGTATTGTATCCTTATGATCCTTGCGGTACCGGTCCATGCTGGTTTTCTGGATCAGATCCTTGATACGGTACGTGATGTAAGTACTTCGAAAGGGGATGGCAAATCCACCCAGACGTCGGGTGTACTGTCGGATACTGAGATTGTCAAAGGACTCAGGGAAGCCCTCCGTGTAGGAGCTGAACGGGCAGTAAAAAGTGCTTCTGCAACAGGGGGCTATATGGATAATCCCGCCATACGCATTCCTTTGCCAGGTCGTCTTCAATCGGCTGCAAACACATTGAGGAGCCTCGGCCTTGGCTCCCAGGCTGATGCCTTTGAACAGTCCATGAATCATGCTGCGGAAAAGGCGGCAAAAGAAGCACTCCCGATATTTACTCAGGCCATCAAGGATTTGACCTTTGAAGACGTGCGACGCCTCTGGAAAGGAGGAAACACCGCTGTCACTGACTATTTCAGACAGGTGACATGGCAACCGCTGTATGACAAGTTTCAGCCTGTGGTCCGTGCATCAGCTCAGGAGGTCGGGGTCACCCAGGCATATCAGGCTTTGACTGACCAGCCCGCTGTACAGAGCTTTATTTCAGGTACTGATCTCGATCTTGACCACTATATTTCCGAAGAGGCCCTTAATGGACTCTTTAAGCTCTTGGGAGAAGAAGAAAAAAAGATTCGAACAGATCCTGTGGCCAGGACTACTGACATCCTGAAAACGGTCTTTAGTAATTGAGCCTTAAGGCAAGTCTCAAAGAAAGGAGAACAGCATCATGAAAAAACTGGGCAAAATATTTGTGACGTTTTGTGTGTTGATTGGTGTAGTGCTGGTTGGGCTGTCGCTTTTTGTACATTTCTATCTGACTGAAGACCGTGTAAAGGCCCTGGTAATTCCCCAGGCGGAAAAGGCCCTGGATAGAACTGTCCGGATCGGTGGAATCGACGTTGGCCTTTTCAGTGGCATCACTGTCAAAGACTTTACAGTGAAGGAAACTGACGGTCATACTGATTTTATTAGTACAAAAGAATTTGTGCTGCGCTATGACCTCTTACCCCTGCTCCAGAAGAAGATAGTAGTGAGCAAAGTACGCCTTGATGCCCCGTATGTACGGGTACTGCGCGACAAGGATGGGCAATTTAATTTCGAGACGCTGGCAGTGTTAGCCGAGGCTGAGCCCGGAAAACAGAAGCCTGAGGACACCGGAAAGCCTGTATCAGCCGCTCTTCCCCTTGCTCTCACCGTGAATGAGGTAATTGTTGATAATGCGCAATTCGTTGTCCGCGATGCGCTCAAGGAGATTCCTGACACAGACGTAAAGGCCGACCTCAAGGTCTCTCTGGATCTTGGCCGTGATCCGGCATCGCTGCGATATCGAGGAGATCTGCGTTTTGAGGCAGATGCCGAATATGGAGAGCTCAGGCCCCATTTTTTTGGAAAGAGTGATTTTGATCAGGACCGGCTGGGCTACACAGTGGACGTCAGCCTGGAAAAGGAGCAGGTCCGTCTCAGCGGAGAGGTGAAAAACTATGCAAAGGTGCCTGACATCCGGCTGGATGTAGTGAGCGATGCCATTAACATCGACCATCTCCTTGCCCTTGCAGCAGGTGTGCCTGCGGCATCTCAAAATGGGGGAAAAGGGACTTCTAAAGACGTAAAAACAAATTCCACTACCGCCCCTGGAGCAGCTTTGCCTCCTGGTCTCAGGGCTGCAGGAGAGATCAAGATTGGTCAGACCCTGTACAAAGGGCTTGTGGTGAAGGACTTCTTGCTTGAATACGGCCTTGATAAGGGCGTATTAACTGTGAAAGATCTCTCCACCAAGGTGGCTGACGGACAGGTGCGCAGCAAAATAAAAGCGGATCTTAACAAACCCGGTCTGGCATACGATGGACAGTTGGATCTGGAGTCCGTTAAGGTAGAGCGGCTGTTGGCGGGCCTGGCACCAGGGGTCAAGGACATGATCTCCGGTGCATTGCAGTCCCATTTAACCTTTTCCGGAGCCGGTACTGAATGGCCCAAGCTCCGCAACGCCCTCATTGTTGACGGCACATATGGCCTTCATCACGGGCGGGTAAGTAATACTCCGGTAACCGTGGCGGTAGCCAAACTCCTTGGGCTTGACGAACTTAAAAACCTGTCCTTTGAAGACCTCGATGGTTCACTGCATATTATCAAGGGACAGGTGGCTCTCAAGACCCGGATGACCGGCAAGGATGTCAATGCTCAAGCCAAAGGGACCTTTGGCCTTGACGGCAAGCTGGATCTACCGGTCAGCCTGCGTTTTTCTCCGGAGTTGAGTGAAAAGCTCAAAAAGCGTACTTCAATGGCCAAATACCTTGTGGACGAAACGGGTGAGGCAGAGATCCGCCTCAAACTTGCCGGAACTGTGACACGTCCGTATCCCACCCTGGATACGGCAGGGGTGCAGGAACAGGTAAAAGAGACCGTTCGCAAAAAGGCCATAGAGGAACTAGGAAAGGCCCTTTCAGGGAAAAAGAAGGCCAAGGAAGGGAATAATGATTCCAAACCGGATACAGTAGATGAATTAATAAAGGGCATCTTTGGACAATGAAATCCCTTGTTACCCGGAAATCCAGTGACTTGCATATTTATCTTTTCTGACAGGATGAACAGGATTTACATGATTTTTATTTATCCTGATTGTCCAGTTGATCCTGTCAAAAAAATGGGAATTCCTATACAATAACATACTGCAGTTGGTGATTCAGAAACGATCTGCAATTCCAGTTACGATCGGTTTAGAGGTATCTTTCAGGATATGTGGCAGGTTTTTCTACAGTCCGTAATTCTTATTACTGCTATTTATGTCGGCCTTGCCGCTTTTCTGTTTTTTACCCAATCACGCCTGATCTATTTTCCCACTAATGAGATAGTCGCAACACCGGATCAAATCGGTTTATCGTACAAATCCGTTTCCTTTAAAGCCCCTGATAGAGTCAAGCTCTCAGGCTGGTTCATCCCGGCTGACTCGCCAAGAGGTGTGGTCATATTCTGCCATGGTAATGCAGGCAATATTTCCCACCGTCTTGAGTCTATAGAGATATTCCATCGCCTTCGACTCAGCACCTTTATCTTTGACTATCGGGGCTATGGGGCAAGTGAAGGCACTCCTTCAGAAGAGGGTAGTTATCTCGATGTGAAAGGGGCATGGAACTACCTGATTGAGCATGAAGGATTAGGTCCATCTGATATTATTCTTTTTGGCCGATCCCTTGGAGGTGCCGTGGCCGCATGGTTAGCCGGGCAACATTTGCCCAAAGCCCTTATCATAGAGTCTACTTTTACTTCAGCTCCGGATTTGGCTGGAAATCTGTATTTTTATTTGCCTGTAAAATTGCTTTGTAGATACAAGTACAATGCCTTGGCTGCCATCAGGGAAGTTCAATGTCCGGTTCTCATAGTCCATAGTCAAGAAGACGAGATCGTTCCTTTCGGGCATGGGCGCAAGCTCTTCGATGCGGCTAATGATCCCAGGGTCTTTCTTGAAATTTCAGGAAGTCATAATGAAGGATTTATCACATCGAGCAGTGTTTACATAAACGGACTCAATGCCTTTCTTGATCAGGTTGATAGGAACACATTTTAATTATTTACGGAATCGTAACTATTCAGGTGGATAGACTGAAGGTAGAAGGCTAATAAGGACAAATCATGCATGATCATACAAAACTGCGGGCATTTGGGTGGCTGACGAGATTGCAGTATTAGTTTAGAGGATTCATCTCTGTTCGATCGTTGCGAAATGCTTGAAAACCTTCAGCCTTCAACCTTCAACCTGAATAGTTACACGGAATCAATTATGAGACAGATGCTTCCCTGGTTACTCCTTGCGTGTTTAGTGGTTTCGGGGTGCGCCGGTAACAACATACGCCGAATGGAGGTCACCGCATACTGCGGATGTGGCAAGTGTTGCGGCTGGGAACGTGGAAGGTGGAGATATCTGAAGCTGGATGTCTGGAACCGCTACGTGAGTTCAGGAAAGCGTAAAGGCCAGCCTTACTCCGGGGCTACCGCCAGTGGTACAAAACCTCATCAGCCTCATCCAGGGCTCATTTCAATGGACAGTGTTGTGCATCCCTGGATGATCCCCATTCGACTGATCTTTTTCCCATGGCTCCTCGTGCCACGGGATGGGACAATTGCGGCTGACACCAAATTTTACAATTTTGGTACCCGGATGTATATTCCCGGTTACGGATGGGGCGTTGTGGAAGATAGGGGATCTGCCATTAAAGGACCTGATCGCATTGATGTTTACTTTGACTCACACAAGAAGGCCCTTGCCTGGGGCAGGAAAAGAGTGGATGTACGCATTGAAAGATAAAAATATTAATGAAAAAGATATCCATTAAAAGCAAAAAATTGCTCCAAGATTCTGATCTATACTATGTGGGTATTGATGCCGGGTCTGTCAGCCTGAATTGCATTGTCATCAACGACAAGAAGGAGATTGTATGCGAATTTCCCTACGAGCGTCACATTGGTAAAGTGGAGAAGAGGGTTTTGGCCCTTATTCAGGGCCTGTATGAAAGATTCGGGCAAGAGAGGATACAGTCTATTTCCTTTACAGGGAACCATGGAAAGAAGCTTAGTGAGGAATTGGGAACCTTTTATGAGTTCGAGACCATCAGCCAGATCCTGGGCGCCATTTTTTTGAGGCCGGACGTCAAAACAATCATCAGTATGGGAGGGCAGGAGACGGCCCTTTTACAGATCAATCATTACGATGGCGGCTGGGAATTGGAATACTTTAATACCAATGGTCCCTGCGCATCCGGTACAGGGTCCTTCATCGATCAGCAGGCCCAGAGACTGGCCACCACCATATATACCAGAGAAAGGAATTTTCTCCCGGATGAAATCGACAAGATATTGGCTGATTTTGTCAAGCTCGGTCTGAAGAGCCAGAGACCTGCCAATGTGGCGTGCCGTTGCACTGTATTTACTAAGTCTGACATGATTCACCTTCAGAATAAGGGAGAGAAGCTGGAGGATATTATTTACGGCCTTCACGTTGGAAACGCCAGAAACTACATGAGCACCATCGTTTCCAATCGTGTACTTGAAGAACCGATTCTTTTTATCGGCGGGCTCTCATTGAACGATCTACAGGTCAAGGCCTTTAAGAACTATTTTCCAGGGTTGATCGTACCTCCCTATAATACCTCTATAGGCGCCCTGGGAGTCGCATTGGGGGCTCTGGAATCGAACAGGGAAGACCGGGTGGATCTTGATGTGCTAAACGCGGGATTTGAGAACAGGGTGTCGGTGCCGGTAGCGCCCAGATTGGCACTGAAACAGACGTCCTTTCCGGAGACAAACGAGATTCAGAAAAAGTCCTTGCGCAAAAGGACAAGGGTGTACCTCGGTATGGATGTAGGATCAACGACTACCAAATATGCCCTTATCAATAATGACCGCGAGATCATTCACAAGACCTATGTGCCTACTCAGGGCAAGCCCATAGAAGTCACTCAGAGGCTTCTTACGTTTATACGCGACGATATAGGGAAAAGGATTGAAATCGTGGGCACGGCCATAACTGGGTCAGGCAGAAACGTGGTGGGAGATTTTCTCAATGCAGACCTGATAATCGACGAGATAACAGCCCACGCAAGGGGTGCGGTGGAGATATGCCCTGATGTGGACACTATCTTTGAGATCGGGGGACAGGACTCCAAATACATCTCTATTGCCAATACCTATCCCCTTGATTTTGACATGAATAAAGTGTGCGCTGCTGGTACGGGTAGTTTTCTGCATGAGC
This sequence comes from Deltaproteobacteria bacterium UBA3076, assembly GCA_002367355.1. Taxonomy (GTDB): domain Bacteria; phylum Desulfobacterota; class Dissulfuribacteria; order Dissulfuribacterales; family UBA3076; genus UBA3076. The sequence continues at coordinate 7,169 of DFBQ01000212.1, forward strand.
TGGCCAATAAATACGGTATCAATATTGTGGGCGAGTTCCAGAAGATTGCGCTTTCATCGGACAGGCCTGTCAAGCTGGCTGAGAGATGTACTGTATTCATGGAATCGGACCTCGTGTCTTATCACCAGAAGGGCGTGAAGAAAAAAGACCTGATAGCCGGATTGTGTTATGCCATTGTCTATAACTATCTGAACCGGGTAGTTGGAAAGCGAAAGACAGGACAAAGGGTTATGTTCTTAGGTGGTCCTTCTTTAAATAAGGGGGTTGTTGCCGCCTTTGAAAATGTCCTTGGACGTGGTCTCCTGGTCCCCAGACACAGGGAGGTCTTAGGGGCCTATGGCGCGGCTATAAGTGTGCAGGAGAAAATGCGCCTTGAGGAAAAAAACAAGAGCACCTTCAGAGGTCTGGACAGCGCCATAAAAGACCGGATGGAGTATACTGAAAAAGTATGCCGTGCAGACCCTCACTGCCACAACAAATGCAAACTGAAGATTTATGATTTTGACGGTCGTCGCAGTATCTGGGGCGGGGAGTGCGGCCGCTATGAATTGACAAGAAGCAGGGGACCCAGGAAAGAGAACTTCTTTGAATTAAGACAGGAGGTTTGGCAGGCACACATGGCCGGGGTTTACACTGAATTGCAGGGTGAACCCCTGATGGAGACAGACAATCGACCAACAGTAGGTATGCAAAGGGCTCTTTATGGACACCAGTTGAGTATTATGTGGGCCCATTTTTTTGACCGGCTCGGATTCCGGCTTGTGCTCACCCCACCCACCAACGCGCACATCTCCAAGACCGGAATAGAGACAATGGTGGCCGAGACCTGCTATCCGGTAAAGGTCTCCCACGGTCACATCAAAGAGCTGATGGGAAAGACAAAATACCTTTTCCTTCCCAGTATTATCACCATGCCTACGCCTGAGCCTT
>DFBQ01000228.1 GCA_002367355.1 Deltaproteobacteria bacterium UBA3076
ACATTTCTTTGAAAGAATGCTCATATAATCTACCTCTCAAAATTATAGGTGAAATAGGGTAGATTACATATAATCCATCATGTCAATATTGTCTACTGTTAATAAATCTTAATTAATATTAGCGGGTTACTCTCTATATCAAACTGAACCAGTACCACGGCAGATAGGATACCGTATCAAGAAATATGGTTTGCGCCCGCCCGGATCAGGTTAATCCATTCAGAGGTTCATAGGTTACATAAATACCTTACGAGTTTGTACAAAAACGGATCTAATCTTACAAAAATGTAATGATAATCAAATAGCTTCCCCTCTCTCTTCCCATCATTTCTGTTTCTAACCTATTGTTCTGACACAATAAAAATGCTGGAAACCATGTCTGGCATCAATATTGAGTATAGGTCATAGATAACTTGAATACAGCGTGACTGCGGACTGGATCCCAGGACCATAGAACGCCGTCAAGACTGAAAAAGGGAGGGTGGTATGAGTAAGCGAAAAAAAGAATCTTAATCATGAGGTTACATGTTGGCCGGGGCAGCGACCCTCATCTGGGTGCTCTAGATTTTCAGATATTAAATTTCACAAGGCCAGAGGGAGGAATCCGAGTAAGTCGTACATATTAGTACGTCGTCGAGGAGTCCGACCGATAACGCTGTGAAATTGGATATATGGAAATCTATACAACGTGGAAGGTACTGTCCGTATCTGCAGCATGGAGAGAGGTAAGGCGGCAATTTAGCTGCCCAATCCGGATATTATCAATTAACAGTCGGAAAAGGAGGGAGTTTGATGAAAAGGAGTGGAATTTGGAATTGGCAAAAGACAGTTTTGCTTGCGCTGGTCTGTTGCATGGTCACTGTAGGTTTTGCCAGGGCTGAAGAGGAAAAGCCCACAGCCGACCTGACTGTGAGCGTGCTGAGTCAGTATATCTGGCGTGGATTTGCATTGAGTGAAGACAGTGTAGTAGTGCAGCCCTCGATGACCGTGGGCTACAAAGGATTTGCCTTTAACCTCTGGGGCAACCTGGATACTGACCCTGTTGGTGACCTCGATAACTGGAACGAGACAGACATGACTCTGTCCTATGACTGGGCTGCGGGCCCTATGGGATTCTCGGCTGGCTATATCTTCTATGCCCTGGACGGTGTTGAGGACTCTCAGGAAGTCTATTTCAGTTTAGGCATGGATATCCTGCTGAGCCCAACTGTGACTGTCTATCGCGAGATCTATCACGCCCCTCACTGGTATATAACTGCTGACATTTCTCATTCATTTGCTTTGCCCGCAGACATAAGCCTGGATCTTGGCGCACAGGTCAGTTATCTCGCATCAGATGATGAAGGTGCCTACCCGGAAGTCGACGACCATGGAAACGTCAAGGGCGAATACGATGATTTCCGCAATGGTGTGGTCTCTGTTGCCTTGAACGTGCCGGCATCTGAATACATCACAGTCACACCAGAGATATACTGGTCCTTCCCTTTGAATGGCGATTCTGAGTCGTTGACTCGTGATGCGGGCCTAAGTGTAACGGATGACAAGGATAATTTTGTCTATGGTGGCGTTTCGGTGAGCTTTGCCTTTTAAGTCCTCCTATCCTCAGTGACAACCAACTGGGGGAAGCACACCGGTTGGTTGTCACGCTATATGTTACAAAAATGTAGCATTTTGGGAAAGAAATTACAAAAATGTAGCATTTTCAAATACGCTAAGGAGGTATCAAAAAATCAAAAGAGCATAGGAAAACAGTAGGTTGAATGAAAATTTCGGTCGTGGCATTAGACTTGCTGAATATTACATTTTTAGTTGGCAAGATTACAAAAATGTAAATTCTAAGAGAGGAGAAGATGTATGGCTCAGAATCAATCAGGAGATACTGAATTTATACTGACTGCAGCAGCACTGGTATTGCTGATGAACCCATGGACAAAAATAGCCTGCAACACTTAATTTGATTGAAACGAAAGGAATAGGATAATGAATACAGGTGATACAGCCTTTATGTTAATAGCCAGTGCCCTTGTCATGCTTATGACACCGGGGCTGGCATTATTCTACGGTGGACTTGTACGTTCCAAGAACGTCCTTGGCACCATTATGCACAGTTTCATCTGCCTGGGAATAGTCTCTATTATTTGGGTTGTCTATGGTTACTCCCTGGCATTTGGCCCTGATATCGGTGGACTCACAGGAAACCTTGACTGGATGTGGCTAAAGGGCGTGGGCACAAAAGTAGGCCCCTACTCCGATACTATCCCGGATCTGCTCTTCTGCGCATTTCAACTGATGTTTGCCATCTTGACTCCGGCCCTGATAACCGGAGGCTTTGCCGAGAGAATGAAATTCTCTGCCTTTTTGATATTCACCGTGCTGTGGAGCTCTCTGATCTACATGCCGATCTGTCACTGGGTCTGGGGAGGCGGATGGCTTGGAAGCCTGGGGGCCCTGGACTTTGCCGGGGGGACAGTAATCCATATCAATTGCGGCTTTGCAGCCTTGGCGGCTGCCATGATAATAGGCAAGAGAAAAGGATGGGGTCGAGGAGAGTCATTTCATCCGAACAACCTGCCGATGACCGTTCTGGGGGCTGGCATATTGTGGTTTGGCTGGTTTGGGTTTAACGCGGGCAGTGCCCTTGCAGCCGATGAAACCGCTGCTTTGGCTTTCTTTACTACGCAGGTGGCAACTGGAGCGGCCGCCCTCTCATGGATCATTGCTGAATGGATACTCCGGGGAAAGCCCACAACCCTTGGGGCCGCCTCCGGTGCAGTGGCAGGATTAGTTGCCATTACCCCTGCTGCAGGGTTTGTGGGTCCGGTGTCGGCCATAATTATCGGCCTCGTAGCTGGTGTGCTATGTTATCTGGCTGTGTTGGCCAAATCCAGGCTTGGCTACGATGATGCCCTTGACGTGGTGGGAATACATGGTATTGGAGGAATATGGGGTGCGTTGGCCACAGGACTTTTCGCCTCTCTTGCAGTGAATCCCGGCGGTGCAAACGGTTTGTTCTTTGGAAATCCCAACCAGTTTGTTATTCAGGCAATAGGGGTTGGAGCAACCATGGCATATTCGTTTATTGGCAGTCTAATAATTCTCAAGATTATTGATGTGACAGTAGGCCTTAGGGTAACCACAGAAGAAGAGGTCCAGGGTCTGGATATCACTCAGCACAGTGAAATCGGGTATTCCCTATAAATAATCCCCTAGGACGGACAAAAAAATGCATGGCGCATTCTGTTCGTCCTTATATACCTGATTAAGGAGGAATCCATGAAGAAAATAGAAGCAATTGTAAAGCCCTTCAAGCTGGACGACGTAAAAGAGGCCCTGAACGAAATCGGCATCAAGGGAATGACAATTTCCGAAGTCAAGGGTTATGGTCGCCAGAAAGGGCATAAGGAAATATATAGAGGTGCAGAATACGTAGTAGATTTCATCCCCAAGGTTAAACTTGAGATAATCGTAGATGCAGCTCAGGTAGACCAGGTGGTGGCAAAAATCAAGGAATCTGCCTATACAGGGAAGATTGGAGACGGAAAGATCTTTGTACTACCTATAGAAGAGGTCATAAGGGTCAGGACCGGTGAACACGGCAAGGATGCTATTTAGTGTCTGAACGGAAAGGCCGTTCAGACAGAATTTTGAATTCTAAATTTTGAATTTTGAATTTAAAAAAGGAAATGACCTTAATATGCTAATTGTCCTTGACCTAATCCGGACAAGCTGGAACCAAACAGGTTTGAAGATAAAAAAATTGATCACGAAAGCACGAAGACACGAAAGCCTAAATGTTGTTTTATTTCGTGCTTTCAATCTTTCGTGTTTTCGTGATTGTGTTTCAGAATTTTCTGCCAGAAAAAATGCGAAAATAATTACCAAGGTACTATGTAGTGAAAAATAGAATTTTTCAACGAAATCAACTATATAAAAGGAGAAGTATCTTATGACACCAAAACAGGTATTGGACATGGCCAATGAGAAGGACCTCAAGGTAGTTGACCTTCGCTTCCTTGACTTCCTTGGATTGTGGCAGCACTTTACAGTGCCTTTAAGCGAACTGGATGAGACCAGCTTTGAAGACGGCTTCGGCTTTGACGGTTCGAGCATTCGCGGATGGCAGCCAATCCATGCCAGTGACATGCTCGTTGTCCCGGATTCAACCACGGCCCAGATAGATCCATTTTTCGCAGAACCAACACTGGTTTTGATCGGGGACATCGTAGACCCTATAACCAGGGAGCCATATTCCAGAGACCCAAGGAACATAGCAAAGAAGGCCGAGGCCTATCTCAAGGGCACAGGCATTGGCGACACCGCGTACTTCGGGCCTGAGGCCGAATTCTTCATCTTTGACGATGTGCGCTATGATAATGCCAGCAACGGCTGCTTCTACGAGGTAGATTCAGTAGAGGGTACCTGGAACACTGGAAGGGACGAAGGCCCCAACCTTGGATACAAGCCACGCCACAAAGAGGGTTACTTCCCTGTTCCGCCCACGGACAAATTCCAGGACTTAAGGACCGAGATGCTGCTTACGCTGGAGCAGGTCGGCATTGAAGTCGAGTGCCAGCACCATGAGGTAGCTACTGCAGGACAGGCGGAAATCGATATGCGTTTCAAGTCTCTTGTTCAGATGGGCGACCAGCTCATGTGGTTCAAGTATGTGCTTAAAAATGTTGCCTACCGCCACGGCCGTACTGTCACCTTCATGCCTAAGCCGCTCTATGGTGATAACGGCACTGGCATGCATATACATATCAGTATATGGAAGGATGGCCAGCCTACCTTTGCAGGCGACAAGTATGCCGGGCTTTCTGAGAATGGTATGTATGCCATGGGCGGCATCCTCAAGCACTGCCCTGCCCTGTGCGCCTTCACCAATCCCTCAACCAATTCTTACAAACGCCTCGTGCCTGGTTTTGAGGCCCCGGTAAACCTGGCCTACTCAAGCCGCAACAGGAGCGCTGCAGTCCGTATCCCTATGTATTCCGATTCTCCCAAGGCCAAAAGGGTCGAGTTCAGGACCCCGGATCCCTCCTGCAACGGGTACCTGGCCTTCTCTGCAATGCTGATGGCAGTCATTGACGGCATTGAAAACAGAATCGATCCCGGTGAGCCCATGGACAAGAACATCTATGATCTACCCCCTGAGAAACTGGCCAATATTCCCTCAGCCCCTGGCTCTCTGGATGAGGCCCTGGCAGCACTTAAGGAAGACCAGGAATTCCTGTTAAAGGGCGGTGTCTTTACACAGGATGTCATTGACATGTGGATCGACTACAAGACAGAAAACGAGATCAATACGGTCAAACTGCGTCCTCATCCATATGAGTTCTTCTTGTACTTTGATGTTTAATCGTTGTGCGTCGGGCACTATTTAGGGGGCCGTGCCTCTTTAATGGGATGTGGTCCTCTTGATTACATCCGATTGCTGCGGAAATAATCATCCGCAGCACGAGATTAGCCTTTCCACTCCGCCCCAGGGCATCTACAATCCCGAGTCGTTTGGCCAATTGATACAAAAGCCACACCGTCCCTATATTCAGACCCTGTCGGGTCTTGACTGTCCTGTCTGAAACTTTATTAAGCGCAACCAAAGAGGAAAGGAACTTTACAAGGACATAGTAAGAGATTATACACGAATCGGTCATTGGATTCCCGCCCATGGCTCAACTGGATAGAGCAGCGGACTTCTAATCCGCAGGTTGCAGGTTCGAATCCTGCTGGGCGGACCAGTAAAATCAGGCATTTATGGCTTTACGCTATGAGTGCTTTTTTTTCGGTGTGATAATAGTGTGACAGGAGGGCCTTTTCTGCTTGCGGAAAAAGAGCTTTTTTTATGGTGCTATGTCATGAAAGAATTTTGAGGAAATTTCGGGCAGAATCGCCCTTGAGAAATTGCTTTTCAAAGAAAAATTCAATTGCCTCAGAATTGCCTTTATCGAAGAAGAAAAAAAGCAGCTACGCCAATGGTGAGATAGTATGTGTTTGCCTGGTGAGAGTGCCGACATCGAGAACGACTGTGAGGATATGGGTGTCACAATTTTACATTTTCTGTTAGCTGCCTATCGTTCAATGATGAACGTACCGTGGTCATAGTGACCCCAGCTATCAACATAAAGAGCGTAGTTCCCTGTAATACTATTGCCTGAAAAGGTTCCATTAATATCTAAACGTCCACTATAACCTCCTGTACTCCACCTCACCGATAAATCAAGTATGTTTCCATTGACTGGTCCAGAAAAGTCAGTAGTTACAGTCCCTAAATCAGTATTAGTTAGAGTTATGCTTCCAGTGAGATTGCAATCGATTTGACTGATACTTGCATTGATATTGCCTGAGTCCGAGTAAATACTATACCAAGTCCCTGTCCAGGTTCCATCTATATTTTCACAAGTTTTCGGTTCCGGGTATTCATGCCTGATGTACCTATAGTCCATTGTTGTCGTTCCATGTTGGTCCCATGTTCCGTCATAGGGATAATCTGAATAGACCTCAATATCAGGTACGGATACATGGAAGAAGTTGACATCTATCCTTCCGCTTACATCAAACCAGATCTTGACAAAGAGATCCGGGTTGTTTGAGCTGCCCCAGGTAACATCCGAAGGGCTGGCATAGAAGTGACCCCATATGACTGTATCTCCTCGAGAAGTAGTATCTTCACCACCTTTTTGCCAAATTGCATCAACAGGCCCTTTTTCAACCGTGTTAATAACTGCCCTGATCCACAGGTCAGAGGTAACGAGATATCCCTCAGCAAAGACCGAACTCGAAATCATTAAGAAAAGAAACATAATCACTAAAGCCGTAATCTTTGTTTTCATGACGTTCTCCTTTATTTAAGATGTAAAATAGTGCTCGAACGAAAATTCCTGAATCATGTCTTCCCCTCAGTGCGAGCCATGTGCGACTGAAGCAATCTCCTGACAATAAATGGATTGCTTTGTCCTACCTCCAATACTCATGCCTTATGTATCATTATCCATGATCGTTGTGCCTTTTTGATCGATTCAGAAAGCCAGCCGACAAATATCCCAAGAACTGATTGAGAGGTACAGGACGACCGGGCTTTCCAAATCCCTCTATACTGATTTTTTGTTATTCGCTAATCCTTTGTATATGCCTTAAGGGGATGGATTGTCAAATTTAAAAAGTGATATCGAGTAGAGAGGAAAAATTAGATTATCCTTGG
>DFBQ01000076.1 GCA_002367355.1 Deltaproteobacteria bacterium UBA3076
TTCAAATCCCTCAATTCCTCAATTATCTTTAACAGCACTTGCCCTCAGGACATAAAACCTTTAATAATCTATATATCGAACATTAGATGTTTTTCTATAAGGAAAATTTCTAAAAAATCACTCTAATGGAGGGTAAGCATTATGGCGAGTAAAACCAATGCAAGCAAAAAGGGAGGAAATGCGGGCAAGGGACAAAAAAAGCAGATCGGCGGGGCCATTGTTGCCATAGTAACGCCCTTTAAGGACGGGAACCTGGATGAGGAAGCCCTCAAGGCCCTTATAGAATGGAACATAAAGGCCGGGACCAATTGTATAGTACCCTGCGGTACCACTGGTGAGTCGGCGACCCTCAGCCACGAAGAGCACATGAGAGTAGTGGAGATTACCATAGAGACCGCGAAGGGACGCGTACCGGTAATCGCTGGAACAGGCTCCAACTCCACTGCAGAGACCATCATGCTCACAAAGCATGCGAAGAATGCCGGTGCAGATGCGGCCCTGGTGATTACACCCTATTACAACAAACCCAGCCAGGAGGGATTATACCAGCATTTTATGGCCGTAGCGGATGAATGCAAATTCCCCATGATCCTTTATAACGTACCCGGACGTACAGGGGTGAACATGCTCCCCGAAACAGTGGCACGCTGCGCCAGGAATAAATACGTTATTGGAATCAAGGAGGCTACAGGCAGCCTGAAGCAAGTAACAGATGTAATCAGGTTATGTCCTAAAAACTTCATAGTGCTCTCAGGAGACGACTTCACTGCCTTCCCCATCATGGCCATTGGAGGCAAGGGTGTCATCTCGGTTGCATCCAACGTAGTGCCAAAGGAAATGGCTGCCATGATAAACGCATTTGAAAAGGGTAACCTCACAAAGGCACGCCAGTTACATTTAAAGCTGTTCCCGCTGTTTGATGCCCTTTTCTATGAGACAAATCCCGTTCCGGCCAAGACCGCCCTTGCAATGATGGGCAAGATTCCAACAGATGAGGTTCGTCTTCCCCTGGCCTCAATGAATGAGGCCAATAAGAAGCGGCTGGAAGGGATTCTGCAAGACTTCAAATTGGTCAAGTAAGACAAGCTGATAAGCTGATAAGCTGATAAGGCAAGCGGCTCAATAGCTTAGCAGCTTAATAGCTCAACAGCTCGCCCGCAGGGCGCTAGGAGGGAACATGGTCCGAGCCATAGTAGCCGGTGCAGGTGGCCGTATGGGCGGTCGCATCATAAACATGATTCATAAGACTGAAGGTATTAACCTGAGCGCAGCATTTGAACACCAGGGCAGCCCTGCTGTCGGGCAGGATGCCGGGGCGGTTGCGGGACTCGAATCGTTGGGAGTGACCGTGGCAGACAGCCTCGATTCCGTGATAGATCAGGGAGATGTCGTCATAGATTTCACTATTAGCGAAGCCAGCCTGAAGCACTCCCGCATCGCGGCGTCTCACAAAAAACCAATAGTTATAGGAACCACGGGGTTGGCAAAGGATGAGCTTGACGAGATAGGACAACTGGCAAAGGATTTCCCCTGTGTGCTCGCACCCAATATGAGTGTAGGGATTAATCTCCTCTACAAGCTTGTTGACACCGCAGCCAAGGTCCTTGGTGATGACTATGATGTTGAAATTGTAGAGGCACATCACAGAATGAAAAAAGATGCCCCAAGCGGCACGGCCCTTCAATTGGGCAGGGTCATTGCCGCTTCTCTCGGCAGGGATTTCGACGAGGTAGGTTTATTTGAAAGGCATGGATTTATTGGTGAACGGAGCAAAAAGGAAATTGGCATCCAGACCCTTCGGGCCGGAGATATAGTCGGCGAGCACACAGTGCTTTTCGGCGGCATAGGTGAACGTATTGAGATCGTGCACAAGGCCTCAAGCCGGGACACCTTTGCAAAAGGAGCAGTGAGAGCAGCCCTCTGGATCGTGGAGCAGCCCGCAGGGTTCTATGATATGCAGGATGTGCTGGGACTCAAGTAATTATTTTTGTAAGCGTTTACAGGGCACCGCATCTGCTTTGTTGTNNACCTAAGTTGAGCGGTTAGCTGTTAGCCATTAGGGTTTAGCTTTGAAAAATCAAGGCATTACATTAATTAGAAATAACACCTAACCCGGACAAGCCGGAACAAAAAAGGTTTGAAGATAAAAAAATTGATGTCACGAAAGCACGAAAATACGAAGACACGAAAGCCTGAATGTTGTTTTATTTCGTGCTTTCAATCTTTCGTGTTTTCGTGATTGTGTTTCAGAATTTTCTGCCAGAAAAAACGCGAAAATAATTACTAAGGTCTAACGGGTAAATGTTTGTAATAGCAAAACATCCTGTAATCATTAAACTAATAGCTAACCGCTAAAGGCTAACCGCTAAATTTAGGTTAAAAAATGATAAATTGAGGTCTTTTCATGGTTTTTACAAAATCTGATAGATTACAGCAGCTTCCACCATATCTTTTCGTAGAGCTCGACCGAATGAAGGCCAAGGCCCTGAAAAAAGGTGTAGATGTTATTGATTTGGGAATCGGTGATCCGGATCTTCCCACACCCAGGTTTATTGTGGAACGGATGATAGTTGCTGTTCAGAAGGCGCAGCATCACAGTTATCCCTCATCTTCCGGTATGCTTGCCTTCCGGAAAGCAGCAGCCGGCTGGTACAAAAAGAGGTTTGACCTGTCCTTTGATCCTGTCAACGAGGTAGCTGCCCTTATAGGATCAAAGGAGGCAATAGCGCACTTTCCTCTCGCCTTCGTAGAGCCCGGTGATGTAGTGCTGGTCCCCACACCGGGGTATCCTGTTTATAATATCGGCACATTATTTGCGGGCGGTGAGACCTACTATCTGCCGTTAATTGCTGAAAACGACTTTCTGCCGGATATTGATTCCATACCGGGCGATATCCTGAAAAGGGCAAAAATCCTGTGGATCAATTACCCGAATAATCCCACTGCTGCAGTGGCCCCGCCGGAGTTCTTTGCCAGGGTTGTGAATTTCGCAAAGCAAAACAACATTATCGTTTGTCACGACAATGCTTACAGCGAAATGACATATAACGGATACATTGCCCCGAGCTTTCTCGATGCCCCGGGTGCCAGGGACATAGGACTGGAATTCCATTCACTGTCAAAGACCTACAACATGACTGGCTGGCGCATAGGATTTGCCGTGGGAAATCCGGACCTGATCGGTGCACTGACACAGGTAAAGTCCAATATAGACTCCGGACAGTTTGAGGCCATTCAAGAGGCCGGCATTGCAGCCCTTGAAAGTGACCAATCCTGTGTCCGTGAAATGCAGGAAATATATTCCGAGCGCAGGGACATACTGGTCTCAGGCCTTCGAGACCTGGGCCTTGACGCCCCTTTTCCCAAAGCCACGTTTTATATCTGGACTCCGGTTCCTCAGGATTATACATCTCAGGATTTCAGCACTCTACTCCTTGAAAAGGCCGGGATAGTGTGCACTCCTGGAAACGGCTTTGGCGATTCTGGCGAGGGTTATGTGCGCATGGCACTGACTGTATCAAAGGAACGTATGGGAGAAGTTATCGAGAGGTTTAAGAAAATTCTTTAATGAAATTACCGATAAGGGCCTACATTGGTCTGGGAGCCAATCTTGGGGATAGGATTGAAAACTGTATTAAGGCCCTTGGTCTTTTGTCCGCCCATCCCGAAATAAAGGTATTACGCTGCTCACAATGGTATGAGACCGAGCCTGTGGACATAAATACATCCCAATGGTTCATAAATGCCGTGGCGGAAATAATTACAGCCCTTGGCCCGGAGGACTTGGTTTCCAACCTGCTGGCAATTGAAAAGGCCATGGGTCGAGACCGCCTGGGAACAGAAGACAGGCTCATTGACCTGGATCTGCTCTTCATGGAAGGAGTACTCATCCAGACGTCCAATCACCAAATCACCAAATCACCAAATCACCAAATCCACGTCCCTCATCCGCGTCTTTCCACCAGGCGGTTCGTATTGGCCCCGTGGGCTGAGCTTGCCCCGGATCTCTTGCTTACACCATGGAATAAAACCGTTTCGGAGCTCCTGGCCGGACTTCCTGAAGACAGCCCGGAAGTCCGAAAATTGAACCACGAAGTTCACGAAGGGGACGAAGGTCGGAATTAGAAAACAGTTTTTTCTTCGTGTTCTTCGTGCGCATCGTGGTAAAAAACATAATAGTAGGCTATCAAATGCTTGATGAAACCTCGGAGGGTGGCGCGGGTGCGTATTTCTACCCGATTCCCCCTTTTTTATGCATTCTGGACGATTTAACATACAGCTATTTTCAGCATCTTCTTTCTTAACCTGGATTGTCGCATGTTCAATGCCAAAATTATCATGAAGATATTGCTGTACTTCTTGCAGAAAATCATTGTCTATCAAATCGTTAGTAGTATCGTCACCCTGCGAAAACCATAAGGGATCTGTAAAAAACAATTTACCCCAATATTGGATCAATAATGACATTCCATTTAGCCAATAGTCTTGATCTTTTTAATCGGCCTGCATATTTTTTCATTTCTTCTTTTG
>DFBQ01000136.1 GCA_002367355.1 Deltaproteobacteria bacterium UBA3076
AGCAAAACATCCTGTAATCATTAAACTAATAGCTAACCGCTAATAGCTGTTCAAGTGGATTACCCCAGTAATCCGCGATGAACCATATTAATATTATATACTATATATGGAGCTGCATGCAAAACTCAAGATTTTGTTCGTGGGCAAGGTGCGAGGAAGTGAAAAAACGCATAGAAAAAATACATTTCTCAAATTCGAACTACGTGTATGTTTTGTAACCGTTCACAGGTTCAGAGGTTCACCGTTCAGGGTTCACTGAGAATCTGAGCATTTGTTTCGTGAGTTTTGAACGGTCTTGCACCGAAGTCTATAGTGAGCTTTCCTGGCGTTGGATCAAGCTGAGTTTCAGGACGTTGATCATGCCGGACGTAACCGCGGTCAAGGCCAACGGAAAAAGTAACCCTGAACGGTGAACCCTGAACCCTTAGTATGTTTTTTTATACCCATAAAGATTATTTTGGGTTGATTCCCTTGGTATTTGTCTTGCGGCCAGGGGTTATGAAGAGTTATAAAGAGCGGCAGTGTTCTGAATCCAAATCATCAGGATGCGATTTTTGAGTCATCATGCGTCCTGTTGAATTTTATCATTGATTCATTATGGCAAAATAAACATTAAAAAAGGAGTGGAGTATGAACATTTTGACTTTTGGACCCAATGGAAGTGGTAAAGGAACCCAAGGCGCAATTATCAAGGATAAATATAATATCGCCCATATCGAGTCAGGTGCAATCTTCCGGAAAAATATCGGCGAAGGAACAGAACTTGGTTTAAAGGCCAAGGAATATATTGATAAAGGTGATCTGGTGCCGGACGATATTACAATCCCGATGATACTCAACCGGCTCAAGGAAGACGATTGTAAGAATGGCTGGCTTCTGGACGGCTTTCCCAGGAACAAGGTCCAGGCGGAAACCCTGGCAAAGGCCTTGAAGGACGAAGGTATGGATCTGGATTACGTATTAGAGATCGTCCTGGACAGGGAGGTAGCCAAGCTGCGAATCATGGGTCGCCGACTCTGTGTTAATGATAATAACCATCCCAACCACATTGCGTTTGATGCTATTAAACCTGTGGAAAAAGAGGGCAAACTTGTCTGCCGGGTATGCGGCGGTGATCTGATAACAAGGCCTGATGATCAGGACGAGGAAGCCATCAACAAGCGCCACAACATTTACTATGACGATACGACTGGAACAATGGCGGCTGTCAACGTTTTCAAGAGTCTGGAAGGTCCCAAAGTTATTTCAGTGGACGGATCACCCTCCATCCAGGAAGTGTCCGAAACCATTATGAAAGAGCTGCCTTAGAATTAATCAGGGTCAGAATTAAATAGAAAAAGCGGAGGCGAAAACGCCTCCGCTTTTGATTTGGACGCAGATGAAAGCGCACGCCACAACTTTAGGCACTTTAGCTCACTTTAGGTACTTCAAACTCAATTAAATGGAAACTATCTCTCGGTTTCCCACCAAGTCAGAAGTCCGAGCTCAAACTTGTGGCTAAGTTCTTTCTGGAAAGGATAACATCTAATAGTAAAACCTATCCGCCCACTTGAAAGGCAGAGTAGTGTTCCTTCAAAGACAGATCCTCCTCCTTCTTGCTGCCCACTTACGGAAAGCATCGGTAGTGGATGGCCTTCAGGGATCTCTCCTTTATCGTCCAGTCGACCAATATACGCCTCAACCCGCACCTCTTCAGGGTCCAGTCCTCCAAGATCCAGTACGGCCTTTATCGGCAAACGATCCCCGACCTTTGGCGATCCGTCGATCGGGACCTGTAAATCAAGTATTTTGACTTTGTGCCATACTCCTGATGTCTCCCGTTTCCAACGGGACAACTCCCTGGCCTCCTTCCAGCTATCCTTTGCTAACAAGTGCCATTTGGAGATGTTGGGCAGATAAAACCGGCTGGCATATTCTTCCACCATGCGGTTTGTATTGAAATAAGGACACACGGTCTGGATGGAATTCTTCATCATCTCAACCCATCCATGGGGTATATCATGGGCAGATCTATCATAAAACAGTGGTACTACGGTGTTTTCAAGCAGTTCATAGAGGAGCCGGCTTTCCACCTCATCCTGGTATTCGCGATCTTCATATTCCTCACCCGCACCTATAGCCCAGCCATTGTTGCTCTTGTAGCCTTCATCCCACCAGCCATCAAGGATGCTCAGGTTGATTCCGCCATTGGCCGGGACCTTCATGCCGCTGGTCCCGCTGGCCTCCATTGGGCGCAAAGGGGTGTTAAGCCAGACGTCTACTCCCTGGACAAGGTACCTGGCCACTTCTATGTCGTAATTTTCAATAAAGACTATGTGCTTTCGAAATTCCGTAGTGTTGGCCATTTGCACTATCTTGTGGATGAGTTCCTTGCCGTACTTGTCCTGTGGATGGGCCTTGCCACTGAAGATGATCTGCACCGGACGCTCTTCGTTAGTTAGTATCTGTCTGAGCCTGTCCGGATCTCGAAAGAGCAGGGCAGAACGCTTGTATGTTGCAAAGCGCCTAGCGAAGCCTATGGTAAGGGCCTCAGGATCCAGGACCTCGTCAGCCAGCTTCATCTGGTAACTTGGGGCCCCTTTTGCCTGAAGCTGCTTTCTGAGCCTTGCCCTGGCAAATGATATGAGTCCCTCTCTCAGTCTCTCTTTACTTCTCCAGAGCTCAAAGTCAGGGATTTGTTCGCTCCTTTTCCAGATGGCGTAATTTGTGGGCTCATCGATCCATCTTGATCCTAAATATCGTTCATAGAGCAGGGACATCTCACTTGATAGCCAGCCGAGTATATGTATTCCGTTGGTGACATGGGTTATCGGGACCTCATGCCGGGGAATCTGGGGCCATATGCTACCCCACATCTTTTGTGTGACCTCACCGTGAAGCTTGCTCACGCCATTGGTTTGAGATGCCATATTTATAGCCAGTACTGCCATACAGAATTCTTCAGCCTGATCACCGGGGTTGATCCTTCCAAGTCCTATGAATGCATCAATGCCAATGCCCATCTTATCTGCCAATCCTGTAAAGTACCGGCGGATCATCTCCGGCGGGAAGCGGTCTATTCCTGCAGGGACAGGGGTATGAGTAGTAAATATGCTTGTGGCACGCACGGCCTCCAGGGCCACGTCATAAGGTAGATTGTCCTTGAGCATTATCTGGTTAATACGTTCCAGTGCCATGAAGGCGGAATGGCCTTCATTCATGTGGCAAACCGAAGGGCACTGGTCAAGGACCATTATTAACTTTATTCCCCCCATGCCCAGTACTATCTCCTGCTGAAGCCTGGTTTCAAGGCTGCCGCCATAGAGATACGAAGTTATCTGTCTGTCTGAACGAGAATTTAATGGGACATCAGTGTCCAGGTTATAGATTTTGACCCGGCCCACATTAAGGGACCAGACCCGTATGTGGACCTCTCTGCCCTCAAGCTCCACCTGGACTGTCAAAGGTTCTCCTTCTTTGTCCCTGACCAGGCTTACCGGCATATTGTAGAAGTCATTTGAGGGATAGGTCTCAAGCTGCCATCCGTCAGGATTGAGATATTGTTGAAAATACCCGTGTTTATAAAGAAGACCAACTCCCACGAGGGGAAGCCCCAGATCACTGGCCGACTTCATATGATCACCGGCAAGGATGCCAAGCCCCCCGGAATATAGAGGAAGGCTTTCATGCAGGCCGAACTCAGCAGAAAAGTATGCTATTATCCCGTCATCCCGATTCTCACTGATTTTTTTATACCATGTCTGGGCATGTAGATAACGTTCCAGCTCCCTTTGCACCTTTTCCATTCTGGCAAGAAAGACATCATCCCGCTCAAGCCGTTCCAGCCGGGGCTGCTCAATGGTGCCCAGCAAGGAAACCGGGTTGTGTCTACACCTCTCCCACACTTCCCGGTCCATGTCCTGAAAGAGATGGATAGCCTCAGGGGTCCAGGTCCACCAGATGTTACGAGCAATAGTCATCAACGGCATCAAACGCTCGGGCAGGCTGGGAACGATTGTAATGCTTTGAATTGTGGGCATTATCAGAGAATCCTTACGGTATTACAAAGGCTGGAGCTGTTGATTATTCATGAATAATAAGCCGTCCATCTTCAAGGTCAACTAAAACTTTGCCTCCTTTTGAGAGTCCATGGAATAGGATGGCATCAGATACAGGGTCTTTTATCTCCTGTTGTAAAATACGAGCCAAAGGACGTGCTCCAAATTGAGAGTCATGCCCGTTTTGGGCAAGCCAGGATCTGGCAGCAGGTGTGACATTCAGTTTGATCTTGCGTCCGGATAACTGCTCCTGGATCTCCCCCAGGAGTTTATCCACTACCTGCTCCATTGCTGAAACGGTCAAATGGCCGAAAGGTATAACAGCCTCCAGCCGGTTACGAAATTCCGGGCTGAAGAGCTGTTTTATTATATTCTCCCCTTTGTATCTGTTATCTTCCGCCTTTGCACCAAAACCGATTGTATGGCTTTCCATCTCTCTTGTACCTGCATTTGAGGTCATAATCAATATCACGTGACGGAAGTCTGCCCTTTTACCTGTATTATCGGTAAGAGTGGCATAATCCATGACCTGAAGCAAGATATTAAAGAGATCGGGATGGGCCTTCTCTATTTCATCCAAAAGCAAAACACAGTATGGGTGTTTACGAATGGCTTCGGTAAGGAGGCCTCCCTGATCAAATCCAACATAGCCGGGAGGCGCACCAATGAGCCTGGCCACAGCGTGCTTTTCCATATATTCGCTCATGTCGAATCGCTGGAAGTGTATTCCAAGCGCTGCAGCGGTCTGCCGGGCAAGCTCCGTCTTTCCAACTCCTGTGGGTCCTATAAACAGAAAAGAGCCGATGGGACGATCAGGATGAGAAAGACCGGCTCGGGAACGCTTGATGGCTTTTGATAAGATTTCTATAGCTTCATCTTGGCCGAAGACTGAAGATTTTATGGATTCTTCGATTTTTTCAAGACGAAAGCGGTCCGACTGAGTGATAGTCTTTGCAGGCAATCGGGCCATCTTGGCAATTATATTTTCAATGTGACGTGTAGTCACAAGCCTTGACCCATTTCCACCATTGCCTGAAAGCCTTAATACAGATGCCGCTTCATCTATTACGTCAATAGCCTTGTCCGGCATATAACGATCTGTAAGGTATCTATCTGACAGTTCAGCCGCAGTTTTCAGAGCGCTATCGGTGTATTTTATTCCATGGTGCTCTTCGTAATGTGACTTCAGCCCCTTAAGGATTTTCACTGTCTCTCCCACACCGGGTTCCGGAATCTCTATTTTCTGAAAACGCCTTGAAAGTGCGCGATCTTTTCCAAAGAAATTCCTGTATTCCTCATAAGTGGTTGAACCTATACACCTTAGCTCACCATTTGCCAGGGCCGGCTTGAGAATATTTGAGGCATCCAGAGACCCTCCACTGGTGGCTCCTGCTCCCACAACAGTATGGATTTCATCAATAAAGAGTATTGCCCTGGGGCACTTTTTGATCTGGGCAATAACCTCTTTGAGCCTGGCCTCAAACTCCCCTCTGTATTTGGTGCCGGCAAGAAGCGATCCCATATCCAGAGTGTACATTTCTGTGTCTTGTAAAGGCTCAGGCACTTCGCCTTGCTGGATTTTTAGTGCCAGTCCTTCAGCCAAGGCGGTCTTGCCTACTCCGGGGTCCCCCACGTAAATAGGATTATTCTTTCTGCGCCTGCAGAGGACCTGCATTGTACGTTCCAGTTCCACCTTTCGTCCAATAAGCGGGTCAATTTCTCCATCAGCAGCCTTCTTTGTGAGATTTACAGTAAAAACATCAAGGGCACTTGCCGGTTTTGTTGAGGATTTGGCCTGTTTCCCAGCTTGGGAACCTGTATTTCTCTGGGAGCTAATGGTTTGATAAGAATCAGTTTGCTCAATCCTATGTGATATAAAATTCAGTATGTCCAGCCTATTGATTCCCTCCTGATGAAGAAAGTGCGCTGCATAGGAATCTTCCTCGGTCATCACGGCAGCAAGAAGATCTCCTATGTCGGCCTCTTCCTTTTCGGCAGACTGCACATGCATAATGGTTCGCTGGAGCACCCTCTGCAGGATTACTGTGGGCTGGGGGCCTTCTTTTCGATCGTCTGGCAATTTCTCAAGGTGAGTCTCAAAAAATGTCTCAATTCTGGATTTCAGCCGGTCAGGATTGCCCCCACATGCCATTATGGCATTCTCACCCTTTTGGTGGTGAATTATTGCAAAAAGCAAATGCTCAAGAGATAGATATTCATGATGCCTAATATGAGCCTCCCGAGCCGCTGCACCTAACATTATTTCCAAGTCCTTGCTTATCATTTTTTTGCCTTTCTATATAGTGCCTGAACGGAAACCCCAAAATTGGTTTTCTCAATTTAAGTCAGGGACAATTAACATATTAAGATCATATCATATATATTCCATACCGGCCTTAAGAGGAAAGCCTGCTTCCTTCGCATTTATGTGAACGGCCCTTACCTTTGTTTCTGCAACCTCACTGGTATAATACCCACAAACCCCAAAACCGTTGTAATGCACATTCAGCATAATTACTGTTGCCTCTGATGATGACTTATGAAATATGTCTTCCAAGATCCGTACCACAAAATCCATTGTCGTATAATCGTCGTTATATAACAAGACCTTACACATGGGTGGTTCCTCGATTTCCTTCTCTGCAAGGTCTTCCAATTGGTTTTGATTTTCAAGGTCGAGCCGGCTCATTTTTTCGCACTTCCTAATTATAGTTCGTCATATTTGCAAAGTATACTGCTTTTCCATTGTTACCTCTGGATTCCCGCCTTCGCGGGAATGACGTCCGGTAGTACCGTATACTTTTCATCTATACTACTTTTAGAATACCTGCAGCAAAAATCATTCCAAATCCTTGTTTTTCTGACCAACTATTTTTCGAAAACTCAAGTAATTATATTCGGGGTGCTGGAGTATTAGAACAAAACCGGATAGTCATATCAGTCTTCTGGAAATACCTATGCAGTTTTATCGTCTCCTGGATACCTAATCAGCATAAGAAATTCCTTGTTGCCTTTTGCTCCAAGGATAGGTGATGGTGTAACTCCTATGACAGTCAGTTTTAATTTATTAAAAAAAATATTTAGTCTATCCAAGACATCGCGGTGAAGCTTTGGGTCTTTTACTATCCCGCCTTTTCCAACTTTCCCTTTCCCAACCTCGAATTGAGGCTTTACAAGGGCAATAATATGACTCTCCCGGTGCATAAATGGAAGAATAGAGGGTATTACCAGCCTTAGTGAAATAAATGACGTATCTATTGTAGCTAGATATATTTGAGAATCCAAAACGTCAAGGGGCAAATATCGTATATTGGTCCGTTCGATAGGCACAACTCTTTTGTCATTCCTCAGGCGCCAGTCTAGCTGACCGTAGCCAACATCCACTGCATATACCTTTGCTGCGCCTTTCTGAAGCAAACAATCTGTAAATCCTCCGGTAGATGCCCCGACGTCCATACAAACAAGACCGTGAACATCCATTGAAAAGTACTCGATTGCGTGCGCAAGCTTCAGTCCGCCACGGCTCACATAGGGATTCAGGTTTGCCGCAAGCTCTATTTGAGCATCAGCAGAAAACCGGTGCCCTGCTTTATCAATGATGTTTCCTTCAACTCGTACTTTGCCTGTGCCGATGAGAGCTTGGGCCTGATTTCTTGAAGTGGCAAGCCCTTTCTGCAATAAAATAAGGTCAAGCCGTAATAATTCTTTTGCCAAAACAGGTAATTTTATGGTAGCTCTTAAGTTAAAGTAGTATTTAAAATAAATTCCTAATCCGGACAAGCCGGAACCAAACAGGTTTGAAGATAAAAAAATTGATCACGAAAATACGAAAGTCTGAATGTTGTTTTATTTCGTGCTTTCAGGCTTTCGTATTTTCGTGATTGTGTTTCAGAATTTTCTGCCAGAAAAAATGCGAAAATATGTAATTTTTCGGCATCCTTCATTTTGT
>DFBQ01000165.1:0-12590 GCA_002367355.1 Deltaproteobacteria bacterium UBA3076
TGCCGAAACGATGATCAAGGCCGAGGAATTCTTCACGTAACATATCTTGGGGTTCTTTTGATAGAGCCGGTACAAAATAAACGAAACGACAATTTCTTCCAGCGCATAGGTGCGCAAAAAAAGATTGCGAGGATAAAGAATGTCCTGTTGTCGTAACAAGCTGGCAAGCTCCAGGGCCACATAAGCGGCAAACCCATCCAGATCGTCATAGAAATCCGTCTGCTGTTTGGAAGAGTGGTGTTTTTTCTTAGCAGGGTAATTCTTCACGTATTTAGTGAATTCCCTCGATGGTTGTGGGAGTAACTCAAGTTCACTAAAAACATCCCCCCACCAACAGTTTTGCCAATCGTCATAGACCATAGTGAGCTTCAGTAATCCCTCGTAAAGGTCAATCTCGGTCTTGTCGAAGCACCCTTCCTGATCACTACGCATTTTTGTGATGAGAGATTCCAGGAGGGTGGCCGCAGTCGAAAACCGTCCGCTGTCAAAAGCCGTACCGATCCTCTTAATATCCCTGATGCAAAAACCGACAATGGGGTTGGCTTGGCGCGTATACCGGCTTGAGCCTGGGTAGGGCCTGCCAAGATCCTGATCATAGTCGTCTGCGTCGCCAAAATCCATGTAGTATATCGGAAGTTCATAATAAGCGGCGAAAAGCAGGCATCCGCCGGAGATGGTCTTCTTGGCGCCGGTTATGTCAAAAATTACATCCCTACGCCTATCCTCATCCTGCAGGATTGCGAAAAGATCTTTTAGATAGCCCTGTTGTTCCCTTGTGTCATTAAGTCTATTTTCTCCCTTGTTATATAGCAGCCGGAAAAGCGCAGCGGCATTGCTCTCCCGAATTCGGATGCCTCTGATTATGTCCTCGGCATCCTTTGATGAGTCGCAATATCCTGAATCTACCAGGCAATTAGTGAACTTAGTTAGATGTCCTTGCTCATTATACAGCACAAACATGGAGGCCGGTTTTACGAGGTGCACTGCAAGGATCAGGGGCTCGAACGAGCGTCCAAGGGTGAGGATCATTGTAGCACTGTCCTGATCGGGAAATTGGAGCTTGTCTTTGTCACTGTCAGCCTTCGCCCGGACGATTGCAAGATCGTCCTCGAAAAGTTCTCCCCAGTATTTTTCAAGATAATTGTCGTAAGCATTAGGCTTCACATACCAGCACTCGTCAAAAATGGTCTGTGCTCTGCCTTTCAGTGTGGCTCTTTTGATTTTGATCTCTTGAAAATTCACAGTTAAGCCCTCCTCAAACACGAGATGCTAACCCGTAAGGTAGCCCTTTTCAATCCCATTGCTACGTCTCCGCAGAATCATTTGCGAATTTTGCAGACGCCAGGCATTTATTGAGATTATACTGAGTAGGCTGTTCGTCATACAATTACTGCCATTGATCTGAAAATTTTCCACCTGTGCGGTTACCGGTTAGCTTTTGGATAAAACTGTTCAACATCCTCTTTACCTTATTGACCTGTTGGTTAAGTTCTCTATATGTTTCACCTTGTGTTCGTCGGAACGGATACCACAGCCCTGCGCAGCTGAACCGGTTGGAACACAGTTTTTGAAGGACTGTATTTGAAAGAACTCGACTGGATCAATTCTCGATAATGTAAAATTGTAAAACCAATTGACAATCTTTACAGAAATGGCATTAATTGTATATGATCCCGAGATGTATGATGAAAATACTTGAGCATCTGGCCGACCCAATACCCGGTAATAACGGTATTAGGCCCCAGGCAGTCCGGCAAAACGACGCTTGTGAGAGCTGCATTTCCCGATTATGAATACGTTTCACTTGAGGAGCCGGACAGACGGGATTTTGCCCATACCGATCCCCAGCATTTCCTGTCCATTTATGGCAAGAGAGTCATCCTGGACGAGGTCCAAAATGAGCAGGGGCGTTTTTTGGCCGAAAAGATGGAGAAGAGGGCAGTAATTGCAATAAAAGAAACATATCAGC
Organism: Deltaproteobacteria bacterium UBA3076; assembly: GCA_002367355.1. Classification (GTDB taxonomy): domain Bacteria; phylum Desulfobacterota; class Dissulfuribacteria; order Dissulfuribacterales; family UBA3076; genus UBA3076. The sequence goes on from DFBQ01000165.1 coordinate 1,970, forward strand.
AATCGCTATTTATAAGCCCTCTGCTCAATTTAATGGTTGACCACAGGCCTCTTTTATTTAGGGAAGTACTTTACGCCGGATATTTTCTCAAAATCTGAGTCTTGGGTCCAAATCTTGGCTCCGAATTCCTGCGCTGTAGCAAGAATAATACTATCTGCCATTGGGAGCTTATACAATAGGCTAAGTTTTGAAGCAGCAATCGCCAAGTTGACTGTTAGATCAACGACTGTACCTTTTTGCATAGCTGCAACAGCTTGAAGTGCTTCATTCTCGCCGGATTCCCGCAATACGACCTTAAAGACTTCATAGGTTGTTATGGTTGGCACAACAAGAGAATCGGTATCTTTTAGAGGGGATTGAAAATGTTCCGCATTCGGCTCGTCAGCGAAGTACGCAAGCCAAGCACAAGAATCGACGATATTCATACTCGGTCTGCCTCTCGCTTAAATTCAGTATTTATGCCTTTTAAAAATCCACGAAGCTCTGTAATATCTTTTTCCGGGATAAACTCAACTCGCCCGTCATATTCCACAACTTGCATTTTTTGCCCAGGACGAAGCTGTAACGACACTCTTATCTTTCTGGGAATAACTACTTGATATTTTGGTGACACTGTGACCATTTGCATACCAAACCTCCATCGATAATTTCAGTATTACAATAATCTGATCGATAGTGTTCTGTCAATTATTTTTGCCAATCGCGGCGCTTGACCCGCGAGCATCGCAGTCAGGTCCAGTGCCTTTGTTCTGGCGCAAGACGACAGAACAAGGTGCTGGATGAAGAATGTGGCAGGGAGGCGTTCAATATCGTAGAGCAGCATGTGGCTGGAAACGTGGCGCTCTTTTCAAAGGTCAGTTTATGATGCATCCTATTTGTCCTTGGCCAAGAAAAACAATATTGATTTTGTGACGGGCGACAAGCGGCTCTATAATTCGGTAAAAGACAGGCTGAAATGGGTCAAATGGATTGGTAACGTAAAGGAAACATAGTTTCCTGTTGGAACACAGTTTTTGACGGACTATATTTGAAAGAACTCGACTGGATCAATCCCCAATAATGTAAAATTGTCAGACCATTCCGCACCGTTTTAGGTACAGTTCTCGTCATGGCTTTGGATGCGTTGTCAGAGCAACCAGTTGAAAAATTAGGACATTTCACTGCGGTGTAAATAGCCATTCCGAACAAAATGTAAACCCCCTAATCGAATAGTCGCAAAACTGGCGGCCTAAGCCCCAACCCCTCTATAGATAAGGAGATTTTATCCCTGTGGTGGAAATCCTATCTACGGCCACTCTGGACTCCGGCCTTGTTTGATCATGGCCATTGTTCATTATTTTTATTGTTTCAATGGGTTATCTCAAATTGAGGCAAATTCTCCATGTTCGGTATGGGGGTATACAAAAAAGCTTGATTTATCCAGATTAGGCATTTACAATCTGGGCCATGCTCTTCACTCAGAAACAAATGAGCTATCTGGCCGAGCTTCCTTCAATGGTCGCCCATGCGCTGCCGAAGGCACCCAATCCTGATGTGCCTTTCTTTATCGACGATCCGGTTGTGCACAACTACGAGATGCTTCGTAGTGTTTGGATGGAACGAAATTCCATCACCGCAGCCTGCAAAGCTGCTCGTTGTTCCAGAACTGACTTCTACCGCCTGGAGACCGCATTCATCAAGCACGGGAACGCTGCTCTCTACCCTGAGTTGGGCGCAAAGAAGCAGAACCACAAGCTTGAACGTCTCGCTTTGATGGTGAAGATGACCAGGCCCAAAGCCACTGAGACGATGATATTGCGCTTCGCCGAGTCGCTTGGTCTAACACCGCGCCCCACGCTGCGTACGATCAGCCATGTCTTGCATTGCCACGGAATCGGGAATAACCGCGACGAGAATGACCAGCACTACTGGCATGGAATCCAGCAGAGCGTACGGGCGATTCGGTGGTTGGCGTCGCAAACGGGGCCGACGCGAAGCAAGACAGACCGCAGGGGTACGTTCTACAGGCCTGAGGAGGTACTGCAATTACGCTTCGAGTTATTTCGGGAACTGGGCTTGAAGCAGACGCGCAAGTCAGGGGATACAATACGCCGCTATGGTATGTCGCGACCAACCTTTTACAAGTACCTGCATCGCTTTCGGCACTGTGGCGCGTGGGGGTTGGTGGATTGGATACAGCCCGGTCGGGGTCGAGGGAAAATCTCCGATGAATTGGAGCTACGTATCATTGAGGAGAAGGTGGAACATCCGCGTTTTAGTTTGGATGAGCTGATGGCGCGGATGGACTTGCGCTGTTCCCGCTCGGCGCTTTACGAAGTCCTGCGGTACTGGGAACTCTTGGAGAAGGAACGCAGGCCGGTACGATTGCGTGGTCTTTGGGGAGAAGAGGTGCCAGAGAAGCCAGCACCGCTTCTCAAGACAGCAAAGGAGGCGGCCGACGCAGGCCAGTTTCGGGTTCCGAAGAAGTTGAACGCGCACTTCGCACATTTCTTGGAGCGTATGAAGAGCCGGGCATTCGCGGTCTGCGATCCTGGTCCGATTGTGCTTGCGCAGTTCATTGATGATCTGGGGGTCTGCGAGGCTTTCCAGGTCTACGCTCCCAAGAGGGGCGAGGGCAGCGAGATCACCAATCTTGTCCTCTTGAACGTCTGCCGTATCCTGGCTGGATACGAGACGGTGGGACACCCCAATGGAAACAGTGATCGCTCGGTGGCAGTCGCCGCTGGCGTGGGTGTCTTTCCGGGGAAGACGGCCATGTACGATGGGTTTGTTGATCTGAAGTTCGAGCACCTCCAGGCTCTTCGAAATGACGTGACCGCCAGGGCGCGGGATCTGGGTTTGATCCGGGGCGAGAGGATCGCACAGGATTTCCACTTCAAAGAGTTCTACGGCCACCAGCCCGACACAGAGGAAATTGGCAAAGGGCCCAGCTCCGCCGGCGATATTTGCCCCGGCTTTCGGCCCCACGTTATCTGGGACCTCGACACGGACGTTCTGATCAACATAGCATTCTGCAACGGTTCGAGCAGAGCAACGAGGATTGTCCGCGAGTTCTGCGAGAAGAACCTCTATCCGATCCTGGGGCGCGATGCGATTCGTGAGATCTACATGGACAGCGAATACACGAGCTTTCCGGTAATCGACTACTTTGTCGTCGATGAGTTCTCCCAAGTCGATGTGATCATGTGCCTGAAGCCGAAACAAGCGAGTTGATCAGCTGATGCGTGAAGTGGTCTCTGAAGCCCAATGGGAAGCTTTCGGGAAGGAATACGAGATCGCGGGAAAACGGTTTGATCTGAACAATCTCGCTAAGGTGCTCCACTTGGTCGTCAAAAGGAACAAGAAGACAGGTGATGTGCGTTGTTTCGGAACTACTTTTCGAGATCTCACGAATCGAGAGGTCTTGGAGAGATACAGGCTACGCTGGCCCATCGAAAACGGGCTAAAGGATTTGATCCATAGCTACTTCATAGATCACATCCTGGATAAAGATCCAGAGAAGATAGAGACCAACTTCTACTGCGTACAGGTGGCCAGGCTCGCCTATGAGAACTTCCTCCAGTCCCTGGATGAAAGGTTTGTCAGAGATTCGGCAGGGTACAAGAGGACACTATCGACCTTTCGATACTTGTTATTCGGGAGGCACAACTGTAAAATTCGTCAACGTGGCGACCATCTGGAACTTACCTATCTGGACATGGGACAGGGAGAACTCCAGTCCGCGATTGGTCGTCTTCTGCAGAGTCGTTCTGAACGCGGGCTCAACAGGGTTACCTGGTGGGGTGGTCTTGGACTGAAGGTGAAATTCGAAAACCAGTATGCCGAAAACACCTGAACGAGGTATACCAAAAACACGTCTTAGGATATGTCCTGAAAACGGTGCGGAATGGTCTGAAATCACTACACATTAAAACTATAGGACCGCGGCTGGTAACGGCAAGAACAAAACGGATCACACGACCTGTGGGCTTCCATAACAGATTTATAGCCATTATTATTTTTGCCGTCCTTTGTAAAACAACTGAAGTTTCACCGTTTTTAAAATTTCAACTATCTGTTTTTATTAAATAAAATTAATTACTTCTCTCTTGGGAAAGGTTTTTCTGGTATGTAATCTAAACATCGCAATGCCGTATTTTGGGTAACCTATTGAAATAGCAACAAATCATGAAAAATACTCATGATCTGCCTTTCCCAAAAACTGTAGAAAAACAGTGAAACTTCAGTAAAACAATATTGTACTCAGTGTTTTCGGCTAAAATATCCGTGTGGTCATAAAAAAAACCTTGAGATCTTCAATTTTTTGTCCGATACTAAAATAGTATGCATGGATGGCTTTGAAACTACATGGGCCATCGGATAAAGGATACAAAGCCATGAACCAGGGAGCGGAACGATGAAGGTATTGATTGCTGAAGATGATGTCACGACTCGCCGCATGCTTGAAATCCTGCTGAGTAAGTGGGGATATGAGATAGAGCTTACTGGTAACGGCAAAGAGGCATGGCATGCCCTGCAAGCAACAGATCCGCCCCAAATGGCAATCTTCGACTGGATGATGCCTGAAATGAACGGAGTGGAGCTTTGCCGCAAGATTCGTGAATCCATCACGCCCTCTCTGACTTACATCATCCTGCTTACAGTGAAGGACCGTAAAGAGGATATAGTATCAGGCCTTGATGCCGGGGCAAATGACTATGTCATTAAGCCCTTTGAGCAAGAAGAACTGCGCGCCCGTCTCCGGGTCGGCAAACGGGTTGTTGAGCTGCAATCCGTCCTTGCCGATCGGGTTAAAGAACTACAGGCAGCTCTCTTCCATATCAAAACACTTCAGGGTATTCTGCCCATCTGCATGCATTGTCATAAAATTCGCGACGACCGGGATGTCTGGCAAAGACTCGAAAAATACATAGGGGAACATTCGGGAGTCCAGTTCAGCCACGGCCTCTGTCCTGAGTGTCGGCAGAAGTATTACCCTAACCCAGCTAATCAAATGACTAAAAACGGTGGCAAATCATAGTCACATGCCTCCGGCAGAGTCTGAGATTTGCAAAAGTTTGAAACCGGAAAAGCCTGCTGACTGCCAAAGAGTGTAAGCTGTCACACTAAATGCCTGGCGCATTAATTGTGAACGCGCTAAGTTTTTATCCTATGGGTACTCGTAAAAAAACAAAAAAAGCCTCACGGAAGTATTCTATCCCATCGAAACGCAGAAAATACACTCCGGAACAGCTTCTTAAAAAGGCTTCTTTAGCCCATAGGGAAGGCCGACTTGCTGAAGCGGAAAAAGGCTATCTGGAAATATTGAAACACAGGCCTGGTTGGGGAGCAGTACTGAACGCGCTTGGAACAGTATTCATGGACCAGGCCCAACTGGATAAGGCCCGGAGGGTCTTTGAGAAGGCAACAGAACTTAGACCTCCCTATTCCCCGGCATACTATAACCTGGCCAGGCTAAAGCAGCTAAAGAACGATCACAAGGGTGCTATAAGTATTTACAGGGCCATGCTGGAAAAACAGCCTGATTTTGGTCAAGCATGGAACAATTTGGGTACTGCATACAGGGAGACTGGAGACCTGGATGAAGCCCTATCCTGTTTTCGCAAAGCAGTGGAGTTCGCTCCCGACATGGCAGAGGCATGGAACAACCTCGGCGTGGCACAGGACGAGGTTAATATGATTCAAGACGCTGCGAAGTCGTATAGAAAGGCCATCGAGATACAGTCAGATTATGCATCCGCCCACTTCAACCTTGGGGTTTCTCTACAAAAACTTGGGGTATTCAAGGAGGCTGAGGACCAATACAAAAAGGTCCTTAAGACCAAACCGGATGATGATGCGGCAAGGTTCATGCTCCAAAGCCTGGGTACACTGGAAACTCCAGATGCCGCCCCGGCGGAATACGTGCGCAGGGTCTTTGATGGATGTGCCGGGACCTTTGAAAGGACCCTGGTTGAAAATCTTGAATACAAGACCCCTAAACTGCTTTTTGACCTTGTGCGCCCATATCTGACTGAAAAAATGAATATTCTGGATCTTGGCTGTGGTACCGGCCTGGGCTCTCAATTCTATCGGCCATTTGCAAAACAACTGATAGGAGTTGACGTATCGTTAAAGATGCTCGAAAAGGCCGCAGAGAAAAAAATCTACGACCGGCTTGAGGCCTTTGACATACTTCAAGACTGGAAATTCCCCCAAAAATTTGATCTGATATACAGTTCTGACGTCTTTGTATATTTCGGAAATCTGGATCAGGTCATCAAGTCCGCATCTTCTTATCTTGTTTGCGGCGGGATCATTGTCTTTTCAGTGGAAAGGCTGGATGACAACAGCATGGGGCACCGGCTCTTTCCCAGCGGTCGCTATGCCCATTCGCAGGCATATATACAAGATGTCTTGAGCCGTCATGCCTTATATTTAATAGAGGAGACCAAAGCAGATATCAGGAAGGAGTCAGGAAATCAGGTCAGGGGGTTATTGTTTGCAGCAAAGAAATATTAGGCTGAGCGTCTCTGGCTGATCCATTCCTTCCAAAACAAACGACTGGAAAAGAAAAGGCCCGCGCCCACTGCCACATAGACTCCCCACACCAGGACTCCGGGCAAAGGGGTGACCCTCAAAGACATCCCCAGCAAAATCATAAACAGTATCATCACCCAGCTTTTAAGAGAGAGAAATCCTCCAAGGCACCTGTCCCCTTCCCTGCTTAGTATTCGGGAAATTACTCGTTCTGCAGTCTTGTCAAAAATCAACCGTCCCTTCAGCACTCCGATGAAGGCGGCAACTATAAGCCACCAAGGATTTACAGCCCCTGGTAGGTTCATCATGTTACTGGCTCCCCGCACAAACAAAAAAAGCCCCACAATTGTCCACATGAGGGTCGCCAAAAGGACGTGTACTCTGACAGAGGCTGCAGGCTTGCGATCTTCGATCCAGCATAAGATTCTCTCATACATGAAAGACATGACTCACCATAGACTAATTCATCCGAGCATTTTACAAAGCCAGGAGTTTTCCAAGAGGCTCTATATTCCACTTAATGGACATTCTTCACACCTTGGTTTTGTTTTTTTGCAGAGACTCTTACCAAGAGCAACCCACAGTGCATGATATTCGTTATAGAGTTCTACATCGGCTGGAAGGTGGTCCATGAACAGGGAACGAACCCCTTCATAATCGGCATCCCCGTCTATGAAATCGTGCCTCATAAGTGCCCTTATCGTATAGACATCCACTACAAAACTGGGAAGCTCTCCTGCATAAAGCAGGATACTGTCCGCTGTCTCAGGGCCTATGCCTTTAATATCAAGAAGCATTGGCCTTAATGTCTCAAGACCCATTGAAAACATAGTGTCCAGATTGCCCCCAAATTCATCTATCAGAAAGGCCACAAAATTTTTAAGCCTCCCGGCCTTTACGTTGTAATAACCAGCCGGCCGGATAATCAGGGCAAGCGACTCCCTTGACAGTTCATGAATGGCCCTGGGCCTCAGAAGATCCTTATTCTTCAGGTTTGAAATAGCCCTTCTTACGTTTTCCCAATTTGTATTCTGGGTAAGAATTGCACCTGCGCACACCTCAAAGGGAGAGTCGCCGGGCCACCAATCCTGCGGCCCGAAAGCCGATAAGAGACGTTCATATATGGATATCAACCGGTCCCCGACAGGACCAACATATCCAGTAGTCAGACTGATAAAAACCAATTGTCAAAGGACCTTTAACTGCTTTCCGAACCAATAACATAATATCCCATTAATCACTTCTTATAAAGAAAACATATATCCAGCAGGCGGCAACTAAAAAACATGTCACTCCGAGAACGGCAATATCCCCAACAATCACCTCCTGATTCTCTTCCGGCAAAGAATAGCTCAATGCAAAAAATATAGCGACGGTGCCAACCAGTACTGCCAAGGTCCTGACAAACTTAAAAAAGACGAGTAAACACAGCACAAGAATAGCCGGCACTATCACGTATGGATTGCAGGCTAAACTTATTGGATCAAAGCTTGACACGTATGAGATAATGTTTTCAGTCTTCAGCTTTTCAAAAAATTCAGCCCAGTCTATTGTCCAGTTCATTTTCAAAGTTATGTCCTATTTTTGTCATTAGAATTTTGGTAATTCGATATTGTTTCGTATTTCGATATTCGATATTCGGATTTTGTTATCCCAATGAGTGGTCTGTCTCGATAAATTTTTTTGCCATAAAAAGTAATCTACCCCAACTTATTGAGAAGTTACTAAATTCACAACTAAGGTACTTAATGTTATCATCGGCCTTTTCCGAACAAACAATAACGGGTAAACTGTTATTTTCTCCTGGCCCAGAGGATGCTATTCTGTAGTTGATATGCCTTATAGTCAAATCATTTCCTTAATGATGGCCGTGGTTCTGGTAGCCGGGGCGCCGTCCGGTCCGGAACCAGCTTTATCCCATGGAACCTTACTCCTTCTGTGGCTGGTAAAAACCTTAGGCTGGACAGCCCTGGTGGTCTGGATCCTAAATCGGTCATATGCCACCAAGGCACCATCCCCGGTTCTTGATAGGCTTCAATGGGCCTCTTTGATCCCCTTGATAATTGACTTTTACCTGCTGGACATAAAGACCTATCTGGTGTTCTTACCAGGTGTCTCTTTCTTTCCGACATTAATTGAAATCGTAGGAATCAGCCTGTATATCTTATATTTCATTCTCCTCTTGACTTCATACTGGTGGGTGCTTTACAGAAAAGGCCTTTCCGAATCTCCTTTACGTGAAAACCTGGAATTCAGGATACGACTTATACTCCCCTTTCTGGTCCTCTACCTGACACTGGCCGTATTAGGGGATCTTTTAGGAGCAATCCCCTCCAATGAATTTCAGGAACTGCTCAAGAAGCCAATTGGAGAATTAGCATCTTCTGTCTTCTGTCTAATATTAATATTGGTCTTCATGCCGCCAATGGTGCGCATGATGTGGGGATGCGTGCCTTTTCCCAAGGGACAGCTAAGGAGCCTGATCGAAGATTTCCTCAAACGCACCAATGTAAGCTGCAAAGAAATCCTCATATGGCCTATGAGTGGAGGCAGATCCTGTACTGCTGCCGTCCTGGGACTTGTCCCCGGATTTCGTTACATACTCTTCACCCCTTGCCTTGTGAAACACCTTCTCCCCCAGGAAATTGAAGCAGTCCTTTCTCATGAAGTGGCTCACCTACGCCACAGGCACTTGCTTTGGTATATATTTTTCTTGGGGACTTTCGCCATCATTATATATCGTCTCTTTGATCCCATAGGAACATGGCTGATATCCCGCCATCTATTTCTTGAGATACTGACCCAGCTCCAACACTGGCCCCGTGCCCTTATTTCTTTCCTGGCAATACTTCCAATGGGAATATTGCTTGTCCTGTATTTTCGCTTTCTCATGGGTTATTTCATGCGGAATTTTGAACGTCAAGCAGATCTCTCTGTGTTTGAAACACAAGGGCACCCATGGAATCTTATTAACGCCCTGGAAAAGGTCGCCATCTTGGCAGGAGATATTCGCAACCAGCCCAACTGGCATCACTTCAGTATTGCAGAGAGGGTGAATTTCCTGGATGAAGTTGCCCGGCGACCGATAGTAAGGGACAAATATGAAAAAAAGCTGCTTCTTAACAAAGGACTATTCATTGGCATTGCAAGCTTGCTTATAATTATGCCAAGCCTCATGCCCACACAGTCATGGGAAGACTCGGCCAATAACAATTTAACTCAGCTATACATTGAACAACTCACTAGCAGTGGAGAACAACGACCGGAATTGTATGTCATTGTGGGTCAGATCTTTGCCCAAAAAAAAGAATACGCCAAGGCTGTAAAGGCTTATAAACAGGCTCTTGATCTGGCACCTGAAAATCCTGATATCTTGAACAACATCGCATGGATTTATGCTACTGCAGACGACCCTGAGTTTCAAAAACCGAAAGAGGCACTGATGTTCGCCTCAATGGCCGCCAATCTGAAGCCCGCAGGCTACATATTGGACACCCTTGCTGAGAGCTTCTTTATTAATGGATATGTGGAAAAGGCCATAGCAACAGAGGAAGAAGCCCTGAAAAAAGATCCTTCAAAAACAGACTACTATCGGGCACAACTACATCGGTTTAAAAAAGCGGGAGGCCTGAGCCATGGAATCCATTTCGATAAAAAGCAAGGCAAGAACCGAACTAATTGACATTACCGGACAGATACAGCAGACTATAGCTTCGGCAAGGGTGAGTGATGGTCTTGCCTTTATCTATGTGCCACACACCACAGCAGGTCTGACCATTAATGAAGGTGCGGATCCGGCAGTCCGACGGGACATAATCTCTGTACTGAATGAGGTGGTTCCATGGGAGTATGACTATCATCATTTGGAAGGAAACTCGCCTGCCCACATCAAATCATCACTGGTGGGATCAGGAATACAGGTAATTTTCGAAGACAGGCAGTTGTGTCTCGGGACATGGCAGAAGATATTCTTTTGTGAATTCGATGGCCCCAGGAACAGGAAGGCCTGGATAAAACTTCTGTAAAAACAAATAGTTGAAGTGTAAAAGAGTAACTTCTCAATAAAGCAGGGAATGCGGATTTTGGCATCCTTCATTTTGTA